>WTHH01000330.1:3974-7655 GCA_011523195.1 Verrucomicrobiales bacterium | reverse complement strand
TTCGACCAGGTTACCGTCCTTGTCGATGAACTCTGGAAGGCAGTAGCTGAATGCCGGCGCCGGTTCGTCGGCGAGAGTGGCGCTCATCCGCTGCATGAACTTGGGGAGTAGCACGTCATCGGCGCAGATGTAGTGCAAAAAATCACACTCGGCCGCGAACTCGAGTGCGCGGTTGAAATTCTTGAACAGCCCCTTGTTTTCTTCGCTTCGAATCAGTTCACACTTGAGCGGTTGGTACGACTCAACCAACTGCGCTGTGCCGTCCGTCGAGGCATCGTCGAGCACGATGACGCGATCCGGCTTCAGAGTTTGCGCTGCCAACGAGTCGAGCGTCGCTGTGATGAACCGTTCCCCGTTGTAGACCGGGATTACGGAAATGATGTGCGCACGGTTGCTCATTCCGCTTCCGCGAGTTCGGTGATCATCGCCTCCCAACTCGGTGGCCGGTAGCTGGTCTCTTGGTTGAACCGTGCGCCGTCCAGGCTACGGTCGCACACGAACGAGTCATCTGGCTCGATCGTGCCTTCCCAGCTGAGCTTGGTCTGACAAAGTTTTAACAGATCAAATTTAGAGATCGGTTCACTGGCGACCTGCCAAAGGCCGGAGAGTGTCGGGTGATCGATGAGGATGCGCTCGACGACACGTGCCATCTCGAGCGTCGTGAGACCGGAGTAAATCGCCCGCGTAAATCCCCTAATAGTCCGCCCCTGATGGCTCAGGAACCAGCCAAGCAATGCGAGTTGGGAATCGATCTCGTGCCCGATGACCGACGAGCGGATGGTCACGCAATGTGGTTCGGTGACTTCCCCCGCCCGCTTGGTTTGGCCGTAAAGGTCGGTGGCATCGGCAGGGTCGGCCTCGGTGTAGTTCCCCTTCGTGCCGGCAAAAACGCAGTCGGTGCTGAAGTGGATCAACCGGGCGCCAAGCGCAGCACACTGCTTGGCTAAGCGTTGGGGGAATTCGGCATTTATGCGGCGCATCAGTGCCTTGTCGCTGGCCTGGTTGTGTTGCTTGATGAGGCCGACGCAGTTTATCACCGCCTCCGGTTGCGCTTGGCCAAGCGCTTGGCCAAGCGCCGCGTCATCGGTGATGTCATCGACCTGAATTGATCTGGCTGGATCAAAAAGTTTGTGCTGTGCAAAATCGGTGAATGGCCGGCGCAGTGTCACCCAAACCTCGTGCCGCTCGTGGAGGCCGCGCCAAAGTTGATGCCCCAACATGCCGCTGCCCCCAAGGATGAGCAGCCTCAAGGCTGGGCCTCCTTCCCGTGTCGGGCGGGAACGCCGCGCACGTCCTTGATGGCGACGAGGTTGAACGCATGCTTTGGCTTGCGGTTGATGCGTAGCAGCAGCGTGAGCAGTTCGTCGCACAGTAGGCAACCTGGAAAGTTGTACTTCGGGCCGGCCATGTAGCCGCGGAGGTGGCGTGTGCCGGTGGTGCCGTGCACGGTATAGCCGCGCCCTTCGAATTCTTGGATGAACCAACCGGAGTGGTGCCGCTGGAATTCATTCCCGAACTCCGGCCCCTGCGGCACAAAGCCGTGCGGCGTCTCCAGCAGGATGTATTTGCAGCTCAGTTTCTCGACACGATCGAGCAGCCTCAGGCCGTCGGATTTCGGGAGGTGCTCGATGAGGCCATAAAGGGTGACGAGGTCGAACTGTTCGTCGATGTCGTCCTCTAGGATGTTGGCCTGAATGTAGTGGTCGTGAACGCCGCGTTCGCGGGCGAGGTCGATGGCATCGGCGTGGGCGTCGAGGCCGGTGGTCTCCACGCCGGGTCGGAGCCGATTGAGGTGCGAGCTGGTGCCGCAGCCGATATCGAGTGCGGTCTTAATTTTCCCATCGGCGACGAGTTGCGCGGTGTAGTCCGCAGAGGACTTCGGTCGCAACAGTTGTCGGAGCGGGTTGGCCATGCGCCGGTCAGCGGTCAGATGTACAGCTCGATGTCGCCCATTTTCTCGAGCAACGGCTCAATGTCCGCGGCGGCCTCGAGCTCGCTAGCGTTGGCGGAGGTGTACTCGGTGCCGAGCGGTTTTTCCGCGCGATGTTCCGGTACGTTGTACTCGGGGTGGACGGTGTAAAAAAGTTCCTCCTCGGTCACGCGCTGCATCTCGTATTCGTTGACGAGAGTCTCGTGGAGTTTTTCGCCGGGGCGAATGCCGGTAATGCTGATCGGGTGTTCGGCACCCATGGGGCTGAACTTACGGCGGACGGCGTCGGCAAGTGTCTCGATGGTGCAGGCCGTGGCCTTGCGGACGAAAATCTCGCCGCCGATCGCGTGCTTCATCGCGTGCAAGACCAGCCCGACTGACTGGTCGAGCGTGAGCAGGAAGCGCGTCATCTCCGGCACTGTGATTGTAAGCGGTTCGTCGCTCTCGATCTGTCGCTTGAACAGCGGGATGACCGAGCCGCGGCTGCCCATGACGTTGCCGTAACGCACGCAGCAGAATTTTGTTTCGCCACCCTTGAGATTTTGGCTGCAGATGAGCTTCTCCATCATCGCCTTGCTGGTGCCCATGGCGTTGAGCGGCTTGACGGCCTTGTCGGTGCTGAGTGCGACGAACACCTTAACCCCGGCGGCCTTGGCGGTGCGGCAGGCATTTTGTGAGCCAAGCACGTTGGTCTTGTATGCCTCGAACGGATACGTCTCGCAGGACGGCACGTGCTTGAGGGCGGCGGCGTGGAAAACGAGGTCGATCCCGTCCATGGCCTCCTCGAGCCGCGCTTCCTCACGTACGTCGCCAACGACATACTCGAACTGCGGGAATGCCTGATGCATCTCCCACTGTTTTTTCTCGTCGCGACTGAAGATGCGAACCTTGGCCGGCGATTGCTTGAGCAGGTGTGCGGCGACCCTATTCCCGAAGGAGCCGGTGCCGCCGGTGATCAAAATGTTGGATCCGGAGATGTTCATGCCGCAACCCAGCCGAGTCTAGGCTTCCGCCTGCGGATTGGCAATGGACAAGACTTGCATGGTCGGATGGCTGGGGCTAGTATCCCGATCATGAATGCCGTACTTGCCGTCACCACAGGGTTGATGAGCCTAGCGTTGCTGCATGCCGAGCCTGAGGCGGACGTGTCGTTGGCCAAGCGCGACGTGGTCGAGCTTGAATTTGAAACGGCCGCTGGGATCGGCTATCAGGCGTACGCGAAAAAGGGGCAGGGCGACTGGAAGCCGCTTGGCCAAGCGATTGTGGGCAACGGTGAGCCGGCCACGCTCACGCACCCGGGCGGGGACACCGGCGTGGAGTTTCGGGTGGAGACATTTGATCTGGCCAAGCCCTTGGCCAAGCCGGCCTCGGCAGCAAACCAGCTGCCGGAGGGGATCGAGTACAAGCTCACCGGCATCTACCGGCTGCGCGGTGGTTACAAGGCATGCGTAGCCAAGGTGGACAGCCGCAACGAACCGGCCCGAACGGCGTACTTCACGCTGGGCGAAGGCGAGAGCGCGGGGGCGATCAAGGTGGTACGAATTGACTCCGGTCGGGGCGTGGCGGACATCGAGGCGTTCGGTGTGGCGCTGGCGCTAAGTTTCAGCGGCAATTCGTTCTCGACCACCACCGCCGAAAAGCCGGCCACCGCCGCCAAGGCGCAGGCCGGTCGGCCGACGGTCATCCAGGCATCGCCGAAGGGCAAGGTGTTCATGGCCAAGAACGATCCCTACTACAAGGAGGCACAAAAG
>WTHH01000330.1:0-3874 GCA_011523195.1 Verrucomicrobiales bacterium | reverse complement strand
GAAGGGCAAGGTGTTCATGGCCAAGAACGATCCCTACTACAAGGAGGCACAAAAGAAGGCGTACACGAATCGTTACTCGCTGCTGGACAAGCCAACAGTGCGCTCAATCAACCGCCACATTCGCAGCCGGCCGCAGTCCATCTTCACTCCGCGCTATTCGTCACAAAATTATTACCCTCGAACCTATTTTCGGCCAACGGTCAGGACGAAGTCCTATCGGGTTCCGAAAAGGTAGGATGACGGCGGATCCATCATCATGAGCGTAACCGCATTTCTCCTGGGCGCACTGGTGCTGCTGGTTGGTGTTGGTGTCGGGCTGTACCTCGCGAAGAGGGATTGACTAGGGAGGGGATCAGTCCTCCCAGTCGATTCGGGCTGCGCCATATTGGCCAAGCGGCAACCAAATCCCACCGCCGTTGTTATCGACGGCGTTTTCGAGGTTGAACCAGAGGCAGCCCTCAAGCTTGGCCTTTCCAGCCACGCGAAGGGCGTCTGGGTCGGTGGTGTCGAACAGGGTTACTGCCCGCCGGTTGTCCATCCCGACTAGGTTGCCGCCAATGAGCTTTAGTTGCTGGATGTCTTTATGCGGCTCGATTTCGTCGAGCAGTGTGAACTTACCATTCTCGTCAAGGGCGAACGATTGCAGATAGGGCTGTGTGTCGTAACGCAAAACACCGCCGTCCTCCTTAAGCACCTTGGTGCGTTCGGTGAACGAGAGGAAAAGTGTCCCGTCTTTTTTCACGACGTGCGACTGCGGCCAGGAGTTGGGCTGCTCGATGGAATCCACGAGGTGGGCCTCGAGGCCGTCGTAAGAGCTGGCGTCAAACCAGTTGCCGTCCCATTTGCGTTCCTCGTCCCAGTGGGAGCCGTTGGTGTAAAGCAATGCGCCGCCGTGCGACGTGCCAATCAATGAACCGGGGATGGCCACCGTGTCGCGCACGACCGGGTCGGCCGGGTCTGTGTAATCCACGACGTGCAGCTCGTAGCGGGTGACCCAGTAACCTTGCGGCTTCGGAATCGGCTCCGGCCTTGGCTTCGGTTTTTCCTCTTCCTCCTCGGGGGTGAGGTATTCGCTGTGCTGACTACTCAGGTAGACGAGACCATTGTCGTTGAGGATGGCTTCGCTGAAATTCCAGCGGCTAACGTAGCGCCTGCGTTTTTTGTCCTCCTCGTTTTCGTCTTCGTCCTCGACCGAAAGGTTAACGTTTGAGGCCAGAGCCGGCTTGGCCGGATCGGCTACGTCAAAGCAGATCAACTGCCCGGCACCGCCGCCGTAACCGGGCCACCAAATGTCCGGCATACCGCCGATGTCATCCATGATCCATGGCCACCCCCAGTATCGGTGGCCGCCCTTGTTCGACCAAAGCAGTGAGCCGTCGCCCGGCCAGTTGGCCTTGAACTGGTTGTTCCAGCCCATGTGTTCATCAACCAGCGCCACCTCGCTAATGACGGATAATGCCGGCAGGTTCGCCAGATCGACCACCGTGAGGAACAGGTTCGGGTTTGGTTCCGGCTCCGGTTTTTCCTCCCTGTTTTCCTCGTCGCCTTCCTCTCCCTTTTCGGGAACCGGCTTGGGGTTGGCGGCGTGGTAGGACTGGGTTTGCAGCAGGTACAATTTGTCACCGCGAACGGTTGCACCGGAAAGGTAGGCGTTGTGCTCGAGGATCAGGCTGCCCAGCGCGTCGTCGGGATCCGCCTTGGCGGCCACGCGCAAGGAGGGGCCGCGTTGCTCACCAAAATACCAGTTGGAGCCACGCGCAAATTGCAGAAGGTAATCGCCGACCGGTATGATCTGATCCACAAACCAGGCGAGTTCGACCTTGCCTTTGACCACCGGTTTGTCGCGGTTGGTCGCATCGACCGAGAGCAGTTCCTGTCCGGATATGGACATGATAAAATCCTGATACTCGGTGGCGCGGCGCGGTTGCAGTGCATGCTCAATGACACCGCGTTTTTTCAGCGTCTTTTCGTTAAGGTCTATGATTTGCACCTTTTTGGCGTAGCCAGTTCCTTCGTAGCCCTGGTACGGCACGAGGATTAGCCCGGCGTGCGGCAGCACGGTGAACGCCTTCTCGTCGTACTGTGCTTCACTCCACGACCAGCGGTCGCCCATCGTCACCTTGTCAAACAGCCTCGGTTTGGTCACGTCGCTCACATCGAACAGCGACACGGCTACCCGGCGCTTGTTTTCCGTGTCATCCACGCCGATCGAAACCAGCCGATCGCCCAACGGTTGAATGTAGGTCGACCAGCCCGGCACCTCGAGTTCGCCCTTGATTACCGGCTCGCGCGGGTCGGACAGGTCGACGATCCAGAGCGGGTCGATTCGCTCGTAGGTCACGATGTAAACCCGGTCGGCATCGAAGCGCGTGGCAAACAGCCGCTCGCCCTTGGCCAAGCGCAACTCGCCAAGCGCCTCCGGCTTGTCCGGGTTGGCCAGGCTGAAAGTCTCGAGCGTGGTTTCCCACCGCGCGCGGTTGTTGTTTCCGTTGCGGTTGAAAGTCTCGGAGATGACCGTGAGTGTGCCCTTGGCCAAGCGCATCTTGAACTTGTCCGCCACCCGGCCGGCGGTGCGGATGGTGGCCGCCTCATTCATCGAGCCGTCCGGCGCTGAGATGTCGATGCAGCGCAGGTCTGTTTTGTAATACTGTTTTGGCACCGCCGTGGAGACGAAGAGAAACTTGTCCGTAGCGTAAATGTCATTATTGTAGCCATTGTAAAACAGCGTGTCGCGGGCGTTTGGCTTCGACGGGTTTTTCACGTCGAACGAGGAGACCTGGGTGCCATGTTCCCAGCGCATTGAAATACTGCCGTTTTTGTTGACGACTTCCGTCTGCCGGTAAACCTGCGAGGCGATGTAGAGGGCAGTGCCGACCAGGCGGCTTTCGCGGATGTACCCCTTCACCGGTACGCTGCCGACAATGGTCGGCGTGTCGTTGCTGACGTTGACGATGATCGCCTGGCTCTCGGCGCTGTTGCCCCACCAGTTGCATCCGTCCCGAGCGAGCAGGATCACGTGGTCGTCCCCCAGCATGTACATCTGTTCGCCGGAGGCCGGCATCGGCAGCATGCCCTTGATGACCGGGTTGGCCTTGTCCGTTAGATCGATCACCTGCAGCCCACGCAGGTTGTTGAAAAAATACAGCTTGTTTTTGTGAAAGCTCCAGATGTCGGACTCGACTACTTCCCGCGATCCGCCTCCATCGACTTCACTCTTTTCGTCGCTGCTGTTGAGGTCGTTTTCGCGGCTTGGCTCCGGGACACCGCCATCCTCGACCATCGCGACGTTCGAGCCGTTTTCAACCTGACCATTGAACTCGGTGGTGCCCTTGTAAAAGGCCGCGGGGAGTGTTTCTTTTTCATCGCCGCGAACACGGAGCAGTTCGTTGGACTTGGAGCTGGCGAGCCGGAAAACTAGCAGTCCGCCGGTGCCGTCTACTCGCTTAATGGCGCGCGGTGTCCAGTTGCCACTACCGAGGCGAGGTCTCACCTCGAGCGTCACTTTCTTGATGCCCTTTGGCACGCGCACGGTGACCACCACTTCGCCTCCGTCAAATTTGATGCTGACAATCTCCGGCCGTACCGTTGCATCCGGGTTTTCTGGTGCCGCCGTGACGGGAATGATGCCCACCAGTAGCACCAGTATCTTGATTAATGCCAGGATTCCGGCGAGGTTTTTTTTGGAAAAACGGGATCGGCTCATTGTAACGGCTCCGGAAGAGCGCCTCCGAAGCGGAAGCAATAGAGGAAAAATAGACACCCGCCCGGACAAGATGTCAAGGGGGGAACCTAGTTTGCGAGGTGGATCAGGTACTTCTGAAGACGGTCACGCTCACCGAGGTGCTTCTCCTTTTGGTAAATCTGGTGGAGGTTG
>WTHH01000545.1 GCA_011523195.1 Verrucomicrobiales bacterium | reverse complement strand
ATATAATGGCTAATAACAACAACAGACGGCCAAGACGCAAAAAACCGCAGATCAAGGTTCCGGAAACCGGATCCGGTTATCTGGAGATTTCTGACAAGGGCTTCGGTTTTCTCCGGTCATCCGACCACAATTACCAGCCCAAGCCGTCCGACATCTTCGTGACCCCGGACACGATCAAGCGCACTGCCATCCGCGAAGGCGCGTTGATCGAAGGCAAACTGCAGCCGCCCCACCGCGGCACCAGCCCACAGCTCAAGGAGGTCATCAGCGTCAACGGCATTGCGTTCGAGGAATACGGGAGCGTGATGCGCTTCGAGAATCTCACCACGATCGATCCGATCGAAAAATTCAAGCTCGAGACCACGCCGGACGTGCTCGAGACGCGGATCATCGATCTCGTCACGCCAATCGGCAAGGGCACCCGTGGCCTGATCGTGGCACCGCCGCGTACCGGTAAGACGACCATCCTCAAGCAGATCGCCAACGCCGTGACCACCAATCATTCGGACGTTCACGCAATCGTGTTGTTGATCGACGAGCGCCCCGAGGAGGTCACCGACTTTTCCCGATCGGTCGATGCCGAGGTGATTGCCTCGTCCAACGACCAGGACCTCGAGACCCACGTGCGCCTCTCTCGCCTGGTGATCGATCGCTGCCGCCGCCTTGTCGAGTCCGGCAAGGACGTCTTTGTGCTGCTTGACTCCATCACCCGAGTGGCCCGTGCGTTCAACTCCGTTCACGGTGGCTCCGGCCGGACGATGACCGGTGGTGTCGCTGCCCGTGCGCTGGAGATTCCCCGGAAGATTTTTGCATCGGCCCGCAAGACTGAGGAGTCCGGTTCGCTGACGATCATCGCCACGGCACTGATCGATACCGGCTCGCGAATGGACGAACTCATCTTTCAGGAATTCAAGGGCACCGGCAACATGGAATTGGTGCTCGATCGCAAGTTGGCCGAGCGCCGCATCTACCCCGCAATCGACATCCCCAAGAGCGGCACGCGCAAGGAGGAAAAACTGTTCCCGGCCCAGCACTTGGACGCGATCCACAAGCTCCGCCGAACCATGACTGACATGAATCCGATCGACGCGATGGAGACGATCAAGCAGGCCTTGGCCAAGTTCAAGACCAACGACGAGTTCCTTTCCACGCTCAAGTAACCCACGGCCAAGCGCTTGACCGGTATTGGATTTTGTCCGCCAGTTTTTCTTTTTTGGCTAGCCGCCAAATAACCACACGCGAGCCTCGTTCGCTCCCCATTCCCTCTCCCTTTGAGGGAGAAGGTGGCCGAAGGCCTGATGAGGGTGGAGCATGTAATATTAAACGGATTGTTGGAGTTTTTGGAGGTTGCCCCCTCACCTTTATCCTCTCCCCCATAGGGAGAGAGGATAATTGTTCCACACGATCCTTTTTGAGTGATTGACCCAGCGGGTTAAACCAAGCGCTTGGCCAGCGAAGTCATTTTAAACGGACCCACCCGGGGCCGTTTTTTGTGACCGGCTTTTGCTGGATACAATCGTGCGCTTGGCCTAACTTAATGTCTTTCCATGGCCAAGCGCCGCAAAACCTCAGCTAAGCAGTCCACACGTCCGCCAATCGAGCGGATGCTCAGGATTCACAATCTCATCAAGGGCGGCAGTCACCCGAATGCCGCGCGTCTGGCCAGGGAATTAGAGGTCACGACGAAGACCATCTACCGCGACATCGCCTTCATGCGCGACCGGATGGAATTGCCGGTGGAATTTGAGCCGGCATACAACGGTTATCACTACATTGAGGAGGTCGGCCAGTTTCCGACCGTAAAAATTACCGAGGGTGAACTGTTCGCCTTGATGGTTGCGGAGAAGGCGATGCAGCAGTACCGCGGAACCAATTTTGAAAAACCGCTGCTGAGTGCATTTCGCAAGGTGACCGAGGGTCTGACCGACACGATCTCATTCAATCTCGACGACTTCGATTCCAGCATCTCATTTCGCACCAGTGCCGAGACGGTCTTAAATCTTGATGTCATCGACGCCCTCGCCAAGGCCGCTGCCAACAAGCGGCAACTCCGGTTTAACTACCGCAAGCCCGGAGCCACCGAGGCCGAGCCGCGTGTGGTCGATCCGTATCATCTGGCCAATATCAACAGCGAGTGGTTCCTCTTCGCTCATTGCCATCTTCGGAATGACATTCGCACCTTCACCCCTGCGCGGATCAAGGGCATGGTCGAGACCGGCGTGACGTTTGAGCCTCCGGAAAGATTCTCACTGGAGGAACGGTTGCGTGGCAGCTTCGCTATCGTCACGGGCGACGAGGAACAGGAGATCGTGATCCGATTCAACGAATTGGTGGCCGACTATATCCGAGAGAAAAAATGGCATCCCACCCAGCAGCAGCGCGACCTTGAGAACGGCGGCGTGGAATTGACCATGCACCTGACGAGCCTTTCCGAGGTGCAACGCTGGGTGATGAACTGGTGCGGCAACGCGCAGGTCATCAGCCCTCCCGAGTTGGCAAAATCCGTCCGCGAAGCCGCCGAAAAAATCATCGAAACAAGCGGGTAAACAACCCACGCTTGGCCAAGCGGAGCTGGTTTATCGAAAACACCGAATCAAGTTTAAATGCCTTTTCCGTGCCGTCCGATTTTCTGACGCAATTCCATCCTATTAATTTCGCCCCCTCACCTTAGTCCTCTCCTACTCCTGGGGAGAGGATGGGTTTGAAGAGCGATTTTTTAAGTTTTTTAGCGCTTTGTTACTTGTGGGGGGTCTTGGCCAAGAAGACGATTGGATTCGTTTAGCAGGAATTCCACCTCTTCGAACGGCTCGTAGCTGATGTCCTGCCAGCGGACGAGGCCGGCTCGGTCGATCAGGAAGGTGCCGTGCAGGGGTTGTTTTTCGAAATCGTCGTAGGCGCGGTATTGCTTGAACACTTCCAGCGAAGCGTCGGAAAGAAGAGGGAAGGGAAACGGCTTGTTTTGGTTTAGCTGAAATGTCTCGAGCAGGCCGCCGACGTGGTCGGTGCTGATGGCGATAAGGTCGATACCAGTCTGCTTGAATCGATCCACCTCGGGGGCGAAGGCACTGAGCTGTTCGATGCAGTGGGCGCAGCCTTTGCCGAGGTAAAAGATGACGATCACCGGTTTGCCGGTATAATCGGCCAGCGAATGTTTTTTGCCCTGCCCATCGGTAAGGGTCCACTGCGTGGCGGCGGACGGCACCCAGCGGAACGGCCCAAGCGTGTCGAGTGACGGACGTTCGCCGACGTCATCGGAGGGCTTGAGTTCGGTGCGCCAATCTTCCGGCAGTTCCAGTTTTTTGGCGATCGGTGCGAGGCGTTGGAAGACCGCCTTGTCTATATCGAGGTGTGCTGAGATTTCGCGCAGTTTCTTGAACTGCTCGATGGCTTCTTTTTCCTTGCCGGATTGCCAGAGGATGTCGGCGTAGTTGGCCAGCGGCTGTACCTGACCGGTGGATTTGGCGGACTGGCCGGCAAGTTTTGCCGCCTCTTTTTCGTCGCCGATTTTCAGGTGGAGTTGGGCCTTGCGTTCGCGGGCGATGCGGCCGGCTTTGCCGATTTGTTTCTTGAAGGCGTCCTTATCGTCATCGGCGATCGCCTGATAGGCGAGGAGTTCGGCCTTGTATTGGTTGACGGTCTTGAAGCGGCCGTTGAACTTGTTCATCGCGTCGACCATGGCCTTGTTGATGTCGTTGTCGTTTTTCTTTTCTTCACGCGCCTTTTCCTCGGCCCCGGTTCCGGCCTCGAGTTTCAATTCCTTGAGGCGGGCGATGATGTCGTTGAGCTTGGCCAAGGCCTCGGCACCTTTCTCCGCTTGGCCAAGTGAGTAGTGAGCGGCCCCGATGGCGGCCAAGCGCTTGGCTTTTTCCTCGGGGATGGTGGTTTCCTCGAGGTAAACGGTCTGTGAAAGCTGGATGATCTTCTCCCACATTTCGAAGCGCAGCAGGGTCTCGATGAGTCGGGTGCGGCCATAGCTGGCGCTGCCTCGCTTGCCGTAGTCGATCGGGGAACCGGGCTTAGCCAGGGTGTTGTTTTTCGGGTGACGCGGCAGCTCGATCATGTTCTTGGCCAGGGCGACGGCGTCGTTCACGCGGCCGAGGTAGTTGAGGTTGCGCGTGAGCCATTCGTTGTTGTGGGCGAAGTTGTGAATCTGATCCGGCATCACGCGGTCGCGCATCATGTGGGCGTGGTCGACCCGGGCGCTGGCTTCCTGCTGCCAGGCGGCGTCCTGATAGCGCTTGAGCTTGGAATAGGTGTGGCCGGGCATGTGCCACATGTGGGCGACGCCGGGTGAGGACTGGCCGCAGCGCGCGGCGGAGGCGAGGGCGCGTTCCGGTTTTTCGTTATCCCAAAGGTGGATGCGAAAGTGGTGGCACGGATGCATCGGCTCGACATCAAGCACGTCCTGAATCAGCAGGTTGACCGTCATGTGGCTGCTGATGCTCAGTCCCTTGTAGGCGCTCTGCCAAAGCCAGACGGCGAGGAAGGCCTTAGCCTCGATGTCATCCGGGTAGTCGTAAATGATCGTTTCGAGGTCGCGCACCATCTTCTTGCGGCGATCCTTCTCGGCCTTCTTGGTGTCGGCCCAGTAATTGACCTCGGAATCGATCCAAAGCTTTTCGCGTTTGTCGGCCTTGTCCCGGCGTTTCTTGGCTTCCTCAATGAATTTCTTTGCGCGCTCGGTGTTGTTGCGGTTGGCCACGGCCATGCCCCAGTAGGCCATGGCGCAGTCGGGATCGAGCATAGCTGCCTGCCGGAAGCTGCGTTCGGCCTCGAAATACCAAAAGCCGTGCAACTGCGCGACGCCCTGTGTGAAAAAGAGCTGCGCCTCCTGGCTGTCGGTGGTGACCGGGAATCGCACGCGGCCCATGCCCTTCATCAGGTATGCGCTCTGGCGGGGTCCTTCGTTAAACGCCTCCCCGTGGAAGGAGTGGCCCTCGGTCACCTTCTTTTCCTCCGATTCACCCTTGTCGTCGGCGAACATCGGCAGGCTGAGAGCCGTGGCGAAAAGCAGGGTGGCCAGTTTTTTAGCCGGAAAATCTCGTTTTTCCAAAATCATGGGCCAGCAGTGTTTCACCGCCGCGTGGTTGTGGCAAAGGATTTGTGCGGGCGTGGCCGGTCAAAAAATCCATCGCATTTTGCCGGTTTTGGCGTACTCTGCCGCGCCCCGGTTTTCGCCGGATTCCCCGAGGAAATGAAAGTTACCTACAACTGGCTGAAGCAATACGTCGACTTCGACTCGACGCCCGAGGAACTCACTGAGCAATTGACCATGATTGGGCTCGAGGTCGAGGGCGTGGAGAAGGTGTCCGGCGGATTCGAGAACATCGTAGTCGCCGAGGTGCTGGAGAAGGAGCAGCACCCGGACGCCGACCGCCTGTCGCTCTGCAAGGTGAACGACGGCGAGGGCGTGCGGCAGATCGTCTGCGGTGCGACGAATTTTGAGGTTGGCAGCAAGGTGCCGCTGGCGTTGCCCGGCTGCGAGATGCCCACTGAGCCAGGTGAGAAGCCGTTCAAGATCAAGGTCGGCAAGATTCGCGGTGTGGAATCCTGCGGCATGATGTGCTCGGCCAAGGAGTTGGGCATCGCCGAGGCTGCCGACGGCCTGCTGCTGCTCCCGGCCGAGGCCAAGGTGGGCCAGTCGTTTGCCGAGCATTTGGGCCGCACCGGCGATGATGTGGTTTATGATCTGGAGGTCACGCCCAACCGGCCGGACTGGAACAGCGTGATCGGCATCGCCCGCGAACTGAGCGCGCTGACCGGCCAATCGCTTATCGTGCCGGAAGTGCCGGAGCTGCCGGTCGATGACTTGGAGACTGTGGCGCTGGTAGATGTCCGGCTCGACAACGCCGAGCATTGCCCCCGCTACAACGCCCGCGTCGTACGCGGCGTGAAGGTTGGCCCCAGTCCGGAATGGCTGCGCAACACACTCGAGATGGTTGGCATCCGTAGCATCAACAATGTCGTCGACGTGACCAACTACGTCATGCTTGAGACCGGCCAGCCGCTGCATGCGTTTGACTATCATCTGCTCACGAAAAAAGAGGGCGCCGAAAAGCCGGTCATCGTCGTTCGCGACGCGGCCGATGGGGAGAAGTTCACCACGCTCGACGATAAGGAACACGAGTTATCCACCGAAGCGCTGTTGATCGCCGACGAAACCAAGGGCGTGGCACTGGCCGGCATCATGGGGGGACTGAACAGTGAGATCGGCGACGACACCGAGGACGTGCTTATCGAGTGCGCGTATTTTAAACCGCAAAACATCCGGGCCACGGCCAAGCGCTTGGCCATCAGTACCGATGCGTCGTATCGGTTCGAGCGCGGTTGCGACCCCAACTGCTGCGACTGGGTCAGCCAACGCACGGCCCAGTTAATCCTCGAGACGGCCGGTGGCCGCTTGGCCAAGGGCTGCGTCGATGCCTACCCGGCACCGGCCGAGCCGGGGGAAATCAAGCTACGCTTCGCGAAGACGGATCAACTGCTTGGCATCGCCGTTCCGGCCGACAAACAGATGGCCAGCTTGAAGGGGCTTGGCCTTGAGGAGACCGCGCGAGACGGGGACACCTCGGCGTCATTTCGGATTCCAACGGCGCGCGTGGACCTGAAGCGTGAGGTGGACTTAATCGAGGAGGTCGTCCGGATTTTTGGCGTCAACAACGTGCCGTCCACGCCACCGCGCGGTTGTGTAGGCACGCACCCGTTTGATGCCACGCACGATGCCTTCGAGGAGATTCGCACGATCCTGACAGGGTTGGGCCTGTACGAGGCTCAGACGCAAACACTTGTCTCCGGTGAGGCGGCGTCTATCACCGGCCTCGACCCGATGGCGCTCGAGTACCCGCTCAGCAGCGAGCAGGACAAGCTGCGCACCAGCCTGTTACCCGGCTTGACCAATGTGCTGCAGCACAACGCCAATCACGACACGCCCGACGTGGCGATGTTCGAGATCGGGCGGGCGTTCCGCGACGACGACGGCTTGCCGGCGGAAGGATGGCGGCTGGGCATCGCGTTGACCGGTCGCCGGTTTTTGCCGTTTCCCGAGGGCGAAAACCGGGATGCCATTAACGAGTTCGCCGACCTGAAGGGAATTATCGAGGAATTCGCCGACCAGTTCGGGATGCGCGGCGTGGGCTATGAGCGTGACGCCGAGCCGGGTGGGTTTTTCGTCGAGTCCGGCAGCGTGCGGGTCGGCAACAAGCCGGTCGGCTCGCTTGGCCAGTTGTCACCACAGCTCGGCCGGAGGCACGACCTGAAACATCCGGTTTACCTTGCGGAATTCGATCTCGATCTCGCGCTGCAACGGCGGACGACCAAGCGCAGCTTCAAGGCGCTGCCGGCGTTCCCCGGGACGCGCCGCGACATCGCGATGATTGTGCCCGAGAGCACCACGCACGACGCCGTGCTGGCCAGCGCGCGCAAGGCCAAGCCGAAGCATCTCGAGTCGGTAGAATTGTTCGACGTCTACCGGGGCGAGGGCGTGGACGATGGCAGCAAGAGTGTTGCCTACGCCTTTCACTATCGCTCACCGGAGGGCACGCTGAAGGACAAGCAGGTCGATGCCGTTCACGAAAAGGTGATCGAGCAGATGCGCAACGACCTCAACGCGACGATCCGCGGTTGACCCGTTCATGAGCGGCGCGTTTGATTCATCCTCACTGGAGCCGCTCCGGGCAAAGCTC
>WTHH01000224.1 GCA_011523195.1 Verrucomicrobiales bacterium | reverse complement strand
ACGCAATGGCGCGAGAAGGCGAGTTGATTCAGGACTTTTGCCTCATCCGGCGTCGGGCGGCGTTGCATGTTTTGAACGCGCCCAGCCCGGCGGCAACTGCATCACTGGCAATCGGTGAGGAGATCGTCCGCCGCATTCTTTCGGATTCGTAGCGCTTGGCCAAGCGCCTGGCTTTAGCGGCCCATGCCGATCAACTTGAGGATTGTGCCCTCAAACTCGCCTTCGAATTGATCGCCCTCCTCGAGGCTGGCCTTGGTGAGCTTGGCTTTGCCGTTGATGAACTGCATGCCCAGCGGTCCGAAGCTGAAGCCTCGCCCCTCCTTGAAAACTCCGCCAGATTCAATGGCATCGGCCGGCTTGAATTTGTCCTCCGGGATGGAGATGTCGACCGACACTGATTTGCCGTCTGATTTACGGCGACCGGAAAAACGGATCGTCGGCTTGTTGCTTCGCCCAAAACCGCCTCCGGCCCATGCACCGTGCACGCCGACATCCGTCAACTCGACCGGCTTGTCGTTGTGCGTGAGTTGAAGCGTGGCCTTGCCGAGATTGGTTTGTTCGCGCGGCGATTCCTCCATCCATTCGCCGGAGAACTTGGCTTTTACGTTTCCGATTTCGGCGATGACCGGTGGTGCCTTGGGGGTCTTGGTCCACCTTGGCATTGCTTCGCCGGTTTCGTCCATCAGGTCTTCGCGGCGTTCCCTAATGAATTCGCGTGTGCCGCGCAGCGATCGGCTAAAACGGGACTGTTCACGGTTGAGGTGCGGCTCGATCAACGCTTCAATCCGATCACACTCGGCGAGCAGTTCTTCCTCGTTCCAATGTTCCTTGAGAAGGCCGTGGAGAGTCTTGCGGTAACGATCACGCCCCGCCTCAGTCTGATAGAGGTGATAGGCGATGCGGCCCTTGGTTTTTACGGAGAGTGGGGCGCGAAAATCGAAGTTGAGCATGCTGCGTTTTTTGAAAAGCGAATCAGCGCCCCACGGCATGAAGTGAAACTTGTTCGTCTTGGGATTGAGATAGGCAAAAAAGTTATTGGCGTTGCCGGAGTAGCCATCCCAAAACCCGAGCAGTCCTTCCATCGCCCAGAATCGGTAGAACGAATCGAGGTCGATCAATTCGCCGATGGCTTCCTCGGTGACGGAGTCGCCTTCGGACAGTTCGATCAATTTGCGTATATGCGCACGACCGGCTTTGTCCTCGCCTGTTTTGCGTTCGAAGCTTCCTTCCCAGCCATTATAAAAATCCACCACTGTTCCCTCATAAAGTGTTCCGTCGTCATTGCCAAAGCCGCGCTTCAGCACAGTCTTTCGGACTGTCTCGACGTGCGTGTACACACCATGATTTTTTCCGTTCACTGTCACTTTGGCGAAGGCGGTGCGAGGGGCGGGGGATCCGGCGGCATTGAACAGGGCGTATCCCATGACCTGACTGACGATGGTTGAATCCTGCTTGTTGTTGTTCATCGTCAGGTTGGTCAATCCACCGATCTTTGCCTTCTTGTTCGTGTGGTTGAGTTTAATCTTCAGCGACGGCCGGCTCGTGCTTTGTGAGCCGATGAACCCTTTTTTCCGAAGCCCCACTTTTTCAAATTTTACCCCATCGATGGTGACGTCGGCGGTGACATACTCGTATGGCCCGTCGATCGGCGCAGTTTTGCGATCCTCATGCAGCGCTGAGATGAAATTGCGTGCCTGATGACGTATCTTGTCCCAGTCTTTTTCGGCGACCGTGATCTGCACGTCGAGCACGCGATCTGTCGGGAAGACGTCGTCCAGAGTCAATTCTTTCGCCGATCCCGTTGTGGCTGCCATGACAGCGGCAAATAGCCAAGCTGTTTGTCTGTTATTGTTTTTCAAGAACATCGTTCCCATTACGGATTTTACAGGGTTTAAGTTACCAATTAGCCGAAAAAGTCACGCCATCCAAAGCCCCTCGCTTGTGTTTGTCCCCTTGGCATTAGTGATAAGCCCGACCATTTTTGCAGCATCCTTGACGCCGGGGAAGGCTTCCACACCGCCGGAGACATCCAGCCCGAACGGGGAAACCTGTCCGACTGCGTCGGCGGCATTGTCCGGAGTCAGGCCGCCGGCGAGCAGGATTGGTTTACCCAGGCGCTTTGCTTCCACGGCCAGTTCCCAGTTGAATTTTTCACCGGTGCCACCCGGCACGCCCTTGACGTAGCTATCCAGCAGCCAGGCGTCTGTGTCGTAATCCGGCAACTCGGCAAGTGTGGTTCGGTCCTTCACCCGAAACGCCTTGATCGTGCGTTGCTCAAACTGTGAGCAATACCGGGGTGACTCGTTTCCATGAAACTGAAGTGTGTCCAATCCCGCCGTCTCAATAGTGTGCCGAACTGTTTTCGCATCGGCATCGACAAAAACACCGACTCTGGCGACCTGCTCCGGTAGATCGAGGATGATGTCGGCCGCCTTTTCTACGGACAGGTATCGCGGGCTGGGTTCGTAAAACATGAAACCAAGCGCATCGGCACCGGCGTCGACCGCCGCCAGCGCATCCTCCGTCGAGGTGATCCCGCAAATTTTCACACGCACACTCACGGGCAGGACGCTATTGTGATTGTGGCGCGTGTCAACGCTGCTGTCGGATTTCGGGTTGCCTTGGCCAAGCGGGCAGGGCAAACCAAGCGCGTGAGTGCAGAGCCAACAATGGCATACGTGGCGATGGGCGCGAATACTGGCGAACCGGCGGCGACTCTGCGTCTGGCCGCCGTCGAGATTGCCCGTTGGTCGCTTGGCCAAGCGCTTGGCTCGTCCCTTTGGCAGACCGAGCCGGTCGACTGCCCACCGGGTTCGCCACCTTTCATCAATGCCGCGCTTGGCTTTGAGCCAAGGCCGGGCACAACACCGGAGTCGTTGCTGGAGCAATTATTGCAACTTGAGGCGCGCCTTGGCCGGGAGCGCACCGGCTTGGCCAACGAGCCTCGGAAAATCGACTTGGATTTGATCGCGTTTGGGGATGAACAGCGCAATGTCGAGACGTTGATTCTGCCTCACCCCCGTGCCCACGAGCGACAATTCGTACTCGCGCCGATGGTGGAAATTGCATCCGACCTGATTTTTCCGGGACGAACAAAAACTGTCCAAATGCTATTGGATGAACTGCCCGATCAGGGCGCTGTAAAACTGGGCGAGCCGCTACTATGACCTACCCTATGATGTCTTGGATTGCGTTGCCTGTGGTAATTGGCAGGGGACGGTCGCCGACGCCGATGACCTCGGTGTGCGGATCGATGCCAAGCAGTTGATACATTGTCGCGGCGATGTCGTCCGGTCGAACCGGGTTTTCTGCCGGGTAGGATGCATTCTTGTCGGACGCCCCGTAGACGTAGCCGCGCTTGATCCCGCCGCCCGCGAGGAGGACGGTGTAGCACTGCGGCCAATGATCGCGGCTGGAGTTGGCATTGATCTTCGGTGTGCGGCCGAATTCGCCCATCCAAACCACGAGCGTCTCGTCGAGCAAGCCGCGGTCATCCAGGTCGTTGAGGAAAGTCGGGAGCGTTTGATTGGTGATCGGCAGATGGCGCTTTTCGACGATGGGATACATTCTCGTGTTGTTGAAGCCGTGCGTGTCCCAACCGCCGAAGGTGGTGCTTTGTCCACCGATGCTGTCGGAAAAGTAGACGTTCACAAACTTGGTGCCGGCCTCGACCAACCGTCGGGCGAGCAGCACGCTTTGCCCGTACGTGTGCCGACCGTAGGTGTCGCGTATTTTATCCGGCTCCTGTGTGAGGTCGAAAGCGTTGCGCATCTTTGGTGAGTTCAACATGCCAAGCGCTCGCTCGTAGTAGGCATCGAGGCCGCGTGCACTCGCGGAGTAGTCTAGCAGTCGCGACTGCTAGACTACTCCGCGAGTGCACGCGGCCTCGATGCCTACTACGAGCGAGCGCTTGGCATGTTGAACTCACCAAAGATGCGCAACGCTTTCGACCTCACACAGGAGCCGGATAAAATACGCGACACCTACGGTCGGCACACGTACGGGCAAAGCGTGCTGCTCGCCCGACGGTTGGTCGAGGCCGGCACCAAGTTTGTGAACGTCTACTTTTCCGACAGCATCGGTGGACAAAGCACCACCTTCGGCGGTTGGGACACGCACGGCTTCAACAACACGAGAATGTATCCCATCGTCGAAAAGCGCCATCTGCCGATCACCAATCAAACGCTCCCGACTTTCCTCAACGACCTGGATGACCGCGGCTTGCTCGACGAGACGCTCGTGGTTTGGATGGGCGAATTCGGCCGCACACCGAAGATCAATGCCAACTCCAGCCGCGATCATTGGCCGCAGTGCTACACCGTCCTCCTCGCGGGCGGCGGGATCAAGCGCGGCTACGTCTACGGGGCGTCCGACAAGAATGCATCCTACCCGGCAGAAAACCCGGTTCGACCGGACGACATCGCCGCGACAATGTATCAACTGCTTGGCATCGATCCGCACACCGAGGTCATCGGCGTCGGCGACCGTCCCCTGCCAATTACCACAGGCAACGCAATCCAAGACATCATAGGGTAGGTCATAGTAGCGGCTCGCCCAGTTTTACAGCGCCCTGATCGGGCAGTTCATCCAATAGCATTTGGACAGTTTTTGTTCGTCCCGGAAAAATCAGGTCGGATGCAATTTCCACCATCGGCGCGAGTACGAATTGTCGCTCGTGGGCACGGGGGTGAGGCAGAATCAACGTCTCGACATTGCGCTGTTCATCCCCAAACGCGATCAAATCCAAGTCGATTTTCCGAGGCTCGTTGGCCAAGCCGGTGCGCTCCCGGCCAAGGCGCGCCTCAAGTTGCAATAATTGCTCCAGCAACGACTCCGGTGTTGTGCCCGGCCTTGGCTCAAAGCCAAGCGCGGCATTGATGAAAGGTGGCGAACCCGGTGGGCAGTCGACCGGCTCGGTCTGCCAAAGGGACGAGCCAAGCGCTTGGCCAAGCGACCAACGGGCAATCTCGACGGCGGCCAGACGCAGAGTCGCCGCCGGTTCGCCAGTATTCGCGCCCATCGCCACGTATGCCATTGTTGGCTCTGCACTCACGCGCTTGGTTTGCCCTGCCCGCTTGGCCAAGGCAACCCGAAATCCGACAGCAGCGTTGACACGCGCCACAATCACAATAGCGTCCTGCCCGTGAGTGTGCGTGTGAAAATTTGCGGGATCACCTCGACGGAGGATGCGCTGGCGGCGGTCGACGCCGGTGCCGATGCGCTTGGTTTCATGTTTTACGAACCCAGCCCGCGATACCTGTCCGTAGAAAAGGCGGCCGACATCATCCTCGATCTACCGGAGCAGGTCGCCAGAGTCGGTGTTTTTGTCGATGCCGATGCGAAAACAGTTCGGCACACTATTGAGACGGCGGGATTGGACACACTTCAGTTTCATGGAAACGAGTCACCCCGGTATTGCTCACAGTTTGAGCAACGCACGATCAAGGCGTTTCGGGTGAAGGACCGAACCACACTTGCCGAGTTGCCGGATTACGACACAGACGCCTGGCTGCTGGATAGCTACGTCAAGGGCGTGCCGGGTGGCACCGGTGAAAAATTCAACTGGGAACTGGCCGTGGAAGCAAAGCGCCTGGGTAAACCAATCCTGCTCGCCGGCGGCCTGACTCCGGACAATGCCGCCGACGCAGTCGGACAGGTTTCCCCGTTCGGGCTGGATGTCTCCGGCGGTGTGGAAGCCTTCCCCGGCGTCAAGGATGCTGCAAAAATGGTCGGGCTTATCACTAATGCCAAGGGGACAAACACAAGCGAGGGGCTTTGGATGGCGTGACTTTTTCGGCTAATTGGTAACTTAAACCCTGTAAAATCCGTAATGGGAACGATGTTCTTGAAAAACAATAACAGACAAACAGCTTGGCTATTTGCCGCTGTCATGGCAGCCACAACGGGATCGGCGAAAGAATTGACTCTGGACGACGTCTTCCCGACAGATCGCGTGCTCGACGTGCAGATCACGGTCGCCGAAAAAGACTGGGACAAGATACGTCATCAGGCACGCAATTTCATCTCAGCGCTGCATGAGGATCGCAAAACTGCGCCGATCGACGGGCCATACGAGTATGTCACCGCCGACGTCACCATCGATGGGGTAAAATTTGAAAAAGTGGGGCTTCGGAAAAAAGGGTTCATCGGCTCACAAAGCACGAGCCGGCCGTCGCTGAAGATTAAACTCAACCACACGAACAAGAAGGCAAAGATCGGTGGATTGACCAACCTGACGATGAACAACAACAAGCAGGATTCAACCATCGTCAGTCAGGTCATGGGATACGCCCTGTTCAATGCCGCCGGATCCCCCGCCCCTCGCACCGCCTTCGCCAAAGTGACAGTGAACGGAAAAAATCATGGTGTGTACACGCACGTCGAGACAGTCCGAAAGACTGTGCTGAAGCGCGGCTTTGGCAATGACGACGGAACACTTTATGAGGGAACAGTGGTGGATTTTTATAATGGCTGGGAAGGAAGCTTCGAACGCAAAACAGGCGAGGACAAAGCCGGTCGTGCGCATATACGCAAATTGATCGAACTGTCCGAAGGCGACTCCGTCACCGAGGAAGCCATCGGCGAATTGATCGACCTCGATTCGTTCTACCGATTCTGGGCGATGGAAGGACTGCTCGGGTTTTGGGATGGCTACTCCGGCAACGCCAATAACTTTTTTGCCTATCTCAATCCCAAGACGAACAAGTTTCACTTCATGCCGTGGGGCGCTGATTCGCTTTTCAAAAAACGCAGCATGCTCAACTTCGATTTTCGCGCCCCACTCTCCGTAAAAACCAAGGGCCGCATCGCCTATCACCTCTATCAGACTGAGGCGGGGCGTGATCGTTACCGCAAGACTCTCCACGGCCTTCTCAAGGAACATTGGAACGAGGAAGAACTGCTCGCCGAGTGTGATCGGATTGAAGCGTTGATCGAGCCGCACCTCAACCGTGAACAGTCCCGTTTTAGCCGATCGCTGCGCGGCACACGCGAATTCATTAGGGAACGCCGCGAAGACCTGATGGACGAAACCGGCGAAGCAATGCCAAGGTGGACCAAGACCCCCAAGGCACCACCGGTCATCGCCGAAATCGGAAACGTAAAAGCCAAGTTCTCCGGCGAATGGATGGAGGAATCGCCGCGCGAACAAACCAATCTCGGCAAGGCCACGCTTCAACTCACGCACAACGACAAGCCGGTCGAGTTGACGGATGTCGGCGTGCACGGTGCATGGGCCGGAGGCGGTTTTGGGCGAAGCAACAAGCCGACGATCCGTTTTTCCGGTCGCCGTAAATCAGACGGCAAATCAGTGTCGGTCGACATCTCCATCCCGGAGGACAAATTCAAGCCGGCCGATGCCATTGAATCTGGCGGAGTTTTCAAGGAGGGGCGAGGCTTCAGCTTCGGACCGCTGGGCATGCAGTTCATCAACGGCAAAGCCAAGCTCACCAAGGCCAGCCTCGAGGAGGGCGATCAATTCGAAGGCGAGTTTGAGGGCACAATCCTCAAGTTGATCGGCATGGGCCGCTAAAGCCAGGCGCTTGGCCAAGCGCTACGAATCCGAAAGAATGCGGCGGACGATCTCCTCACCGATTGCCAGTGATGCAGTTGCCGCCGGGCTGGGCGCGTTCAAAACATGCAACGCCGCCCGACGCCGGATGAGGCAAAAGTCCTGAATCAACTCGCCTTCTCGCGCCATTGCGT
>WTHH01000145.1 GCA_011523195.1 Verrucomicrobiales bacterium | reverse complement strand
CCTCCGAACCGGTCACACCGGTGGCTGCACCGGCGGAGGTTGGCGAGGTCACCCGCAAACGCATGAGCATGATGCGACGCACCATCGCCAACCGGCTGGTCAGCGCCCAGCACGAGGCGGCGATGCTGACCACATTTAACGAAGCCGACATGAGCCAGATCATCGATCTGCGCAAAAAATGCCAGAAGGAATTTGTCGAGACTCACGGCGTGAAACTCGGCTTCATGTCGCTGTTCGTGAAGGCGGTCGTCCGAGCGCTCAAGGTGGTGCCCAATGTCAACGCTGCCATCGATGGCACGGACATCGTGCAGTACCACCGGCAACACATCGGCGTGGCCATCTCGACCGAAAAGGGACTCGTCGTCCCGGTCGTGCGCGACGCCGACAGCCTGTCGCTTGCGGAAATCGAAAAGGCGATCATCGCCTATGCGGAAAAGGCGCGTTCCGGCAACATCGACCTGAACGAGCTGACCGGCGGCACGTTTAGCATCACCAACGGCGGCGTCTTCGGCTCGATGATGTCGACCCCGATCCTCAACCCGCCGCAGAGTGGCATCCTCGGGATGCACACCATTCAGGAGCGCCCGGTGGCACTCAACGGGCAGGTGGTCATCCGGCCGATGATGTATCTCGCACTGACCTACGACCACCGCATCGTCGATGGCCGCGAAGCCGTGACATTCCTCGTCAAGGTGAAGGAATTCATCGAAAACCCGGCGCTCGGCCTGGTGGATTGAGCGCTTGGCCGAGCGCTTGGCTTTGAAGTAATTTAAAAAATGGAGTTTGATTTAGTGGTCATTGGGGCCGGGCCCGGCGGGTACACCGCCGCGATCAAGGCTACTCAGCTCGGCATGAAAACCGCCATCGTCGAGAAGGGGAAAAATCTCGGCGGCACCTGCCTCAACGTCAGCTGTATTCCCAGCAAGGCGCTGCTTTACTCGTCGGAGCTGTTTCACGAGGCACAGCACGGCTTCAAGTCCCACGGCATCAAGGCGGAGGGGGTGACGATGGATGTTGCGGCGATGATGAAGCGCAAGGACGGCGTCGTGCGCAAGATGGCACGGGGCATTGATTACCTGATGAACAAAAACGGCATCGAGCACGTGAGCGGCTTCGGCCGCATCGTCAACGCCGGCGAGGTCGAGGTCACCGGGGGAGAGGCCGCGCGAACACTAAAAACCAAGCGCATCCTTATCGCCACCGGCAGCTCTGTGAGCGGCCTGCCGTTCCTCGAGTTCGACGGCGAAACGGTGCTGAGCAGCGACCACGCAATCGCGCTTGGCCAGGTGCCGGAGTCGATGATCGTGATTGGCGGCGGCGCGATCGGGCTGGAGCTTGGCTCGGTCTGGGCGCGGTTGGGCACGAAGGTGACGGTGGTCGAGTTTCTCCCGCGCATCGCCGCGATTTTCGATGAGGACATTACCCATGCTCTCCAAAAACTGTTGCAAAAACAAGGGCTCAAGTTCCACCTTGGCACCGGCGTGGAGTCTGCCGAGAAAACCAAAACCGGCATCAAGCTGAAGGCTACCAAGGGAGACAAGTCAATGGAACTGGAGGCCGAAAAGGTACTCGTTGCCGTTGGGCGCAAGCCGAACACCGACGGCCTCGACGCGACCGAAGCCGGTGTGGAGTTGGACGAGCGCGGACGAATCCGGACGGATGCCGAGTGGCAGACGAACGTGCCGGGTATTTACGCCATCGGCGACGTAATCGCTGGGCCGATGCTCGCGCACAAGGCCGAGCAGGAGGCGGTCGCCGCCGTGGAACGCATGGCCGGCAAGGCGGGCCGGGTGAATTATGACACCATTCCGTGGGTGATTTACACCGCGCCCGAGGTTGCCGCCGTAGGGCTCACCGAGGCGGAGGCGAAAGAAAAGGGGCATGAGGTCTCGGTGGGGGCGTTCCCGTTTCAGGCCAACGGCCGGGCGGTGGCCGGGGCGCACGCGGACGGCTTGGCCATGGTCATCGCCGACAAGGCAACCGACCGGGTGCTGGGCGCGCAAATTCTATCGGCCAACGCCTCCGAGTTAATCGCCGAGGCGGTACTGCTGATGGAGTTCGACGGCAGCGCGGAAGACTTGGCCCGGACGATCCATGCGCACCCGACGATGTCGGAGGGGCTGCGCGAGGCGGCTCACATGGCCATGGGCGAGCCGCTGCATATTTAGCGCTTGGCAAAGCGACACATTGGAAGGGAACCATTCTTATACCCTGCTAAAATATCCTTCCTATCCGGGGGCATGAATGTCCCCGCTCCTTTGTTCTACCTTGCGCCTGGCCAAGCAGGCACAAAAAAAGCGCCGGTGATGACCGGCGCTTTTTTTGTGTTGGTTGGAACTTATTTCTCGGCCGGGGCAGGGGCAGTGGCTGCCGGAGGAGGCCCGTCGGCGGCTACAGGCTTTTTGGGCTTAAACTCCTCTGGGGCGTCCTTATTCAGCTCAGTGATAATCTCATCTGTCAGATCATTTTTCCCGGATGAGTATACAACTACGCCCAAACTGTTTTCCGATGCATTAAAAACAATATCGTAACCGGCTTGCTTAGCTTTAACGCTCGCAACCTCCCTGATTTCCTCCAAACGAGCCCTGCTGAGTCGTGCAGTCATCTCACGCATTGTACGTTGCGCTCCCTGAAGATACTCTGTATGCCGGGCCTTTGCCTGACGGTGATCGGCCTCTTTGACCCTTGCTTGCTTAGCATCTGCTTCGCGTTTTGCCTCGGAGTTAGCAGGATCCTGCGCGCTTTGGGCGAGTCTATTAAAATCCTCCACGATTTGCCTCAAGTCATCCAGCATTCCTTGCTCTACCTTTTTGAAATCGGCATCCCTCTCTGCCACTTGCTTCATTGACATTTGGGTTTTCCAGTATGACGCACGGACTTTTTCGATGTCCATGATGGCGATCTTCAGTGCTTCCTGCGCGTGGACCGCCCCGGTAAATGCAGCCAATGCAGCGGCAATCGTAGCCAGCTTGGCCAAGCGAGAATGAATCATGGTTGTAATTTCTTTCATTTTTAACAGTTTTAAAAAGTACGGTTGTATCCCACCCCAAAGTGAAACTCTCCTCCACCGTCCACGTAGTCGGGGTGCGAGATCGGGAAGCCGTAGTCCAGACGCAGCGGCCCAAGCATGGGCACTGTCAACCGCAGTCCAACGCCCCAGTTGTCGGCGTAATCGCCAAATTCAAACTCGTATGGGTCGAGGTAGGACATGCCGATGTCGTAAAACAAAGCAAATCGCAGCCGTTCGATAATCGGGATTGTGTATTCTGCGGAGCCAAACCAGTAGCTGCTGCCACCCAGCGGCTCGGAGCCGTCTACCATCACCGGGTTCCATGAGGTGCCGTCCTCGAGTGGGAGAAGTGGGCTTTGATGCGGGCCTTGATAATCCGCAAACGGGTAGTCGGAAGTGGTGTGTTGAACCGGGATGAATTTGTCCTTCTCGACAACCTTCCCGTCTTTCATCACGTCCACATGGTAGCCGTAATGCTGTGCCCCCTCATGCATGCCCTTGCTGAGCTTCCATTTTTTCAGGCGGGGCCCAATGTCACGGTGGTCGTATCCACGCATGGTGCGGTTGCCTCCAAGGAAAAATCGGTCGAAGTAGGGCACGCGGCGACTTTCGCCAAAGCTGTCCACCACGCCGACCCGGCCGACGAGTTCCAGCACGTGCCCCTGCATTAGGCCTGGGAAGTAGTAAGACGACTCCAACTCGAGCTTGTACATCTCGGTTTCCCCTCCAAACGGGCCACCGGCGACCTCGGCGGTGAACTGAGTGTGCTGACCGCGATTTGGCATAAGGGCATGATTGAGTGTACTATAAGCAACGAACGTTCCCAGTTTGGAAACCATCCGATCGTGATTTAGTTCTGCGTATTCGCCCTCATCCCTGCGTGAGCGATCGTGTTCCCAGTTGAAAGGGTTGTTCAAATACGAGTCGGGCGAAATCAACCTGCCGTCGATAATGTCATGCTCCTGTAGCATCCAAGTGTAGTACGACCGGTCATGAATGCCTACACGCTCGATGGTGTAGTTGACTCCACCGTAAGTATAGTCGTTCCAAAGGGTTTTGGACAATCCCACGCGTGCACCAGTCCGTTTTTGCGTAAAATAATTGCTCAGGAAACGGTTATCGCGGTGGTACAGATCCACTGCAAGACGCAGCTTTTTGTCAAAAAGGAAGGGCTCCTCGAAGGTAACCATGTAATCCTCATGCCTGCGACCGGCGGTGACCTGCAGCCGGAATTTTTGCCCCCCCCCTGTGAAAAATGGCGGGTTAAACAAGTCGAAGTTGCCCTGAGTATATCCGATCTGGGCGTAGAGCGACATGATCGAGCCGTAGCCGAAACCCATCATGATGTTGCCGGTGCGGCCCTCGGCCACCCCGATGACGAGGTTCCGCTTGCTGGGCAGTTCCTCGATCTGCTCGTCCTCGGTCTCCACCTTGTCGAACAACCCGGTACCCTCGAGACGGCGTTTGCTCAGGTTGACGCTGACCATATTGAACGTTTCGCCCGGGTAAATGTTTAACTCACGCCGAATGACCTTGTCCTTGGTGGTCGTGTTGCCCCGGATCTTGATCTGCTCCACCTTGACCGATTCGTTCTCCGTGATCCTGTAGTGGATGTCGATTTCACCGGTGCCGGTGTTGGGGGTGACCTCGGAGCGAATGTCAGCGTCCAGGTAACCCTTCATCTCATACAACTCCTTGATCGCACGGGCATCCTCCTGGCGATCCTCGGGCGTAAAGACTTCGCCTGGCCAAAGGCGCGGTCCCACATAGTATTCAAAGGTTCGCTTGCCCTCAAGAATCTGTGCGTCAGTATAGACCGTGTTCCCCTCGAAAGTGACGTTTCCCACGCGGTACTGGTGACCCTCGAAAATATTGAGGCGAATGACCATCCGGTTCCCCTTTTCGTTCAGGGCCTCGATTTTGTCCACCAATCGAAAGTCGATGTAACCATGGGACTGGTAGAATTTCTTCAACTCCTCCATGTCGGTGTCCCATTGATCCTCCTCGAGTTTACCGCTGCCGGTCAGCCAAGACATCCACCAATGGCGGCGCGTTTTTAAAACCTTGCGCAGTTGCCGTTGTGTGAAGGCCAGCTCCTTGTAATCTCCGTCGGTGACCTTTTCAAAAATGATGTCGTCGATCTTCACCCTCTGGCCGGGTTCGATCCTGTATGTGACGACAACCTGCCCCTGTTCCGTATCGTGTTCCGGCAGCATCTCCACCACAGCCTGATGATAGCCGGCCTTGTTGTATTCCTTCTCGATGACCCGCCGATCCGAGGCTAGGGCCATGCCGTTGAAAATATCCCCAACGCGCGACCGCATTTTTCGCATCAGTTTGCTGCGGCGGAATTTCCGGCCGGAGTTTCCGTCGAACCGAATCTCAGTCACTGTGGGCTGGCCGCGAAGGAGGTAGCGGACAACCTGCCCCCCCAATCCCCGATCCTCTTCATAAACGACGTCCACGCTTAGAAAAAAGTTGGTGCCCATCAGGCTCTCAATATCGTCGTTGATGACAGACTGGCGGAACGGTTCACCCTCCCTGAGGCGGATATGGGCCAGGATATACTCATCGGATGCCGCCGGTGGGCCGATGTGTTGAATCGTGATTTTCTTGACCAGGGCGCGATCGGCCACCACAGCCGGTTGCTGGCCACTGGCCAAGGCGGGGAAGAACAGTAGCGCCAGAAGAAAAACTTGGCCAAGCGCTTGGCCAAGCGAACGCAATCTCCCCGCCGGACTAGTCATCCTGCGGCATGTCTTCGCGATTGAACTTGGCTGCGTTCTCAAATCTTGTGTAACCCTTCAAAAAAGTAAGGGGAACATCCCCGGTCGGGCCATTGCGCTGCTTGGCAATGAGGAGATTCACCGGTCGGGCTTCGCTCTCGGGATCGTCTGTGTCCTCGTCCACGCCGCCCGGCTTGTAAAGCAGCCCCACGAGGTCGGCATCCTGCTCAATCGATCCGGACTCGCGGAGATCCGAAAGTCGCGGCTTGCGATTCTTGTCCTTCTCCAGCTCGCGGTTGAGCTGACTGAGGACGATGACCGGCACACCGAGCGTCTTAGCCAAGGCCTTGATCCCACTGGAAATCTCTGCGATCTCCTGCTGGCGGTTCTCTCCTGCCCGCCGCGAAGTAGAATGAAGCAGCTGTAGGTAGTCAATGACAAACAGCTTGATGCCGTGCTGTTGCCACATCCGGCGGGCCCTTGCGGTGAGCTGAAGGATGGAGAGACCAGCCGAGTCGTCGATGTGCAGGGAGGAGTTGGCCAGCCGGCCGGCGGCATCGGTAATGCGCGGAAAATCCTGCGGAGTCAACATGCCGTCCTGCATATCGTGGCTGTTAATCCGCGCCAGGGAACTGATCATCCTCATGACAAGCGACTCGGAGGACATTTCCAGGCTGAACACCCCGACCGGCAGCTTCGCGTCCAGTGCAACGTGCTCCACGATGTTCATCGCCAGCGAGGTCTTGCCCATCGACGGCCGTGCGGCGACGACAATCATCTCGCCTGGGTGCAGGCCGGTGGTCATTTTGTCTAGATCGGTGAAGCCGGTCTCCACACCGGTAGTGGAGCCCTTGTTTTTGAACAGCAGTTCGATCTTTGCTACAGCATCGCGCACATGCTCGGAGATTTTGGGCATGTCCACGACGTTATGATCGCGGTTGATCGCCAGCACTGCCTGCTCCACCTCGCCCACCAACCGGTCGACCTCGCCGGTCTCGTCGTACGCATCGGCGATGGCCTTGGTGCAGGTTTGGATCATCCGGCGCAGCAGGGCCTGATCCCGGACGATCTCAAAATAATACTCGAGGTTTGCAGCCGACGGCACGCTGTCCTGCAGTTCGGTGAGGTAGGCCACGCCGCCGATGTTGTCCAACTCCCCGGCGGAGCGAAGCTGGTGCGAAAGCGTCAGCAAATCGATCGGGGCTGTCTCCTCATACATCGCCACCATCGCGGCGTAAATGGCCTGGTGCCGGAGATCGTAAAACACCGTCTCGTCCTTGACCTTTTCGATGCATGCTGGGAGATTTTGATTAGGATCGAGCAGGACACAGCCCAGCACGCCCTGCTCGGCGGCAACGTCATTCGGCGGGGTGCGCCCGATCGGGACCACGGTCTGATTTTCCCGCTGGCGGGGGGTGTATTTCAGATCCTTTTCAGGCAGGGGTGTTGCTTCCGGTACATCAGGCACGACTTAAGAGAACCGGAAACGCATCGGCTTTGCAACGATGAGAAGTTGGCAACTTTCTCGGCGGTTATCGACAGGGTTATTCGCAACACCACCCGCGCTTGGCCAAGCGCTTGGCCAAGCGGATCGGGTTGTGGATATCTTCCCCTCGACCGATTCCGGTGTGGCCCTTAATTTCGCCCCGGTGCCGAAAGAGGCTAAACTCACACCAATGATGGCTCAGTACCGGCAGTGCAAAGGCCAACTGCCGGCTGGGACCATCCTGCTATTCCGCTTGGGGGACTTTTACGAGATGTTCTTCGAGGACGCCAAGGAGGCGGCCGGCATCCTCAACGTCGCACTGACCAAGCGCGGCGACACGCCGATGTGCGGCATCCCGTACCATGCCACCGGCAGCTACATGGCCAAGCTGCTGCAGGCCGGCCGCAAAGTGGCCATCTGTGATCAGGTCGAGACAGCCAAGCCAGGGCAACTGGTCAAGCGCGAGATCACCCAGATCATCA
>WTHH01000114.1:3723-7858 GCA_011523195.1 Verrucomicrobiales bacterium | reverse complement strand
TTTCAGAAGCTGATCGACCTGCGTTATGTCGCCAGACAAGAGCCGAACAAAAACAGGGTGAACTTGTCCGACGAAGAACTGATCAAGGCTGTCTGGTCAAAATCCATGGCCAAGGTCGCAAAGGAACTTGGCGTCTCAGATACCTGCATCAAAAAGACCTGCGTCAATCGAGGCATACCAACACCGCCGCACGGATTCTGGGTCAAGGTGCAGCACCGCGTGGTGGCCAATCCTCACGGCACCATGCCGGCTGAGTACGCCGCCCAGTACACGCCGCAGGAGGAAACTGCGAAGGTGGCCTACACGCACAACGACTACCTCATCCAGCGCGGCAGATGCGCCGGCAAGACAGGTGTCGCTTCCCGCTTGGCCAGATGGTTCAAGGAGCGAGGCTGGGAACGCAGGATGGTCGCCCACGAAATGCGAAAGCTGCACCTGAGCACATACCTGCTTCTGACAGGCGATCTGCTGGCGACTTCAAAGCAAGCTGGCCATGCGACCACAGAGATGACCGAGAAGACCTATGTGGCGGTGCTAAAGAAGCACGAAGCGAAGATCGAACTACCCGGCACCTAGTAAGCAGTATTCCACTTTTCTCCGCCCCGTCAGTTTCGTGCTGGCGGGGTTTTTTGTGTACTGAATAAAGAAACGCCGGTCGATTTGTGTACTGATTTGTGTACTGATCTATATTTCAGGTGATACACCAAGTCACACCGGTTGCGTGAAATTATCAAAAAAATTAGGGAAATGAGTGAAAAAAAAATGGTACGCCCGGGAGGATTCGAACCCCCAACCTCATGGTTCGTAGCCATGCGATCTATCCAGTTGATCTACGGGCGCACCCCGAAAAGGGCCGCGCACCCTGCCAAACCTCCCCCACCCTTGCAAGTGGATTTTCCATTCAACCCAAAAATCCCAGCATACCCCAAAAACAAACCCGCTTCGCCCGCCAGGCTAAACGCTTTGCATTAGTCATTCTGCAACAGGCCTTCCTGCTCGTCGATGAGGTCTAAGGCGGTAAGTATGTCCTCACGCTTCTCCAGCCCGTCCTCCTCTTTGAAGGTCTCGATGGCGGAGGTTGCCATATCGCGCCAGCCAAATTTCTCGGAAAACCCGTTCCAGATTCGCCGCTGCATCGGGTTCGGTCGCAGGCCGTTGGCAAAACACCACTCGACCAACTCTTCATCGCTCAATCCTTCGAAAACCTTCTGGCGGACGTCCTAGAATTTCACCCCGAGGAAGCCGCAAAGGAAACCGTCCAACCCAACAGACAAGCCGAGGTTTTCGCGGTATTCCTTCGGTAGGGTTCCGGCAAGGTCGCTTCGTATTTTGTCAAACAATCGCCCAAGATGATGCAGGCCGCCGAGCTTGGCCCGGGGCGACCGGATGGGAGAATCGATCATGGGTTACGATCCAAGTTAAAGATCAAAACGAGCGTTTGGCCAATTATGGAGTGCGGTGGCAAGCGCAGCGCGACACCACTTTGATCCGTATAGCGGTTCCCGGTTCTGTGTGCGCGGGTACAACCAATCCAAACAATCGAGAAAGCGCCGTCGCCGCTTCGTTCTGCCGGTGCGCTCCAAAAATTACTTCACCTTGGGCTAGGGGGGCCAAGCAAATCCTCGACTTTTTGCTCGAGATTCGCCCGGGCGTTAAGGTCGACGAGGTTGCCCTGCTTATCCACCAGCCACATGGCCGGTATACTGCGGATGCCGTGCTTCTTGGCGAGGCTGTTGCTCCAGCCCTTACCATCAAAGAACTGCGGCCACGGCATGTTTTCCTTTTTAATGAACCGCTTGAGGGCGCTCTCCTTGGTGTCGAGCGAGATACCGATAATCTCGAATCCTTTCGGATTCAGTTTCTTGTAGGTCTTCTTGACGCTTGGCAACTCGGCGATGCAGGGACCGCACCATGTGGCCCAAAAATCGATCAACACAACCTTGCCCTTCATCTTGGCGAGATCGACCTTGGTGCCGTCCACCGCAGTGAACTTCATGTCGAGCGGCTGGCCGATTCGGTTGTCCGTCTTCTTCTGGGGTAACTTTACTTTTACGACGACACCGGTGACGTCCTTGATGATAGCCTCGGCAAGCCGAGCGCCCTTGCTGCAGGTGGAGTCCTCGTTGCGGCACTCTGCCACGGTCATTTTGCAGCCGCAATCGCAGCCTTCCGAGTTGGCCCGCTTGAGGATGGTTGCCTGCTGTTTCTCGGTGAACTGCGTCAGGTCGAGCCCGGCCATTTTCTTGTAGTCGGTGACCTTTCGCTCGCTGTTTTCCTGTGCCTCGGGCGCTTGGCCAAGCGCCACGAAAACCACGCCGATGGTAAGAACGCACTTAATCAATAATTTCATAACCAACCGAATATCGCAGGCGCGACTTTTATTACAAGGGATTTGTCTCTGAAGGGTAAAGGGGTGAGGGGTCAGGGGTTAGTCCGTTTGGCTAAGCGCTTGTTTTATTCGGCATCACTTGGCTCCGCTTTGGAACGGCGTTTTTCGTGGTACTCTCTGGCCAGGGTGCAGCCGTCGGCCAACAGCTCGTCCAGTTTGGCGAGGATCGCGCTGTTGTCCTGCGCGGGGTAACTCTCCAGTGCCGCCTGGTACTCAGGTAGTCGATAGAGAAAATCACCGATCGATTCGCTGTCCGCCGTGCGGCCGTTTTTGCCGTAGTTGAGATCGTCGAGCAGGTGCGCGTTCAACTCCTGCTCGAACTGGCCGCCCATCGGCAGAGCCAGCATCGGTTTGCGCAAATGCAGCGCCTCGGTCATCAGCGTGAAGCCCGCAGTGGAAATCACCGCTCTGGACGAGGCCAAATCCGCGAGGAATCCGTCGAGGCTGAATGGCCGAAATGTAAGGTTGCCCTCCTCCCCTTCCCGTCCCGCGCCATAGACGAGAAATCGTTCGCGCGGGAATTCCCGGAGCATTCCCATGAAAGACTCAAACTCCTGAGTGAAGTAAACGAGGATGTGCCCCTCGTCGCTTGGCTTCGCGTCGAACACCGCATGCCGCAAGATGGGCGGAAACAGCAGCGTGCGATCGTTTTTGACATCGCCAAAAAAGAACGTGGTCACGAGGGAGACATCCGGTTTGGGCACAAAGGCGCGGATCACCGTCTCGGCGACGAGCGCGTCCTTTCGCAGTGGCGCCGGGCAGGGATACTCCATGTACCGCATGCGATGCTGGTTATCGATGCTCACCAGCGGTAGGTCGCGGTGCGTGGCCATGTAGGCGGTCAACGGTTCGAAATCACACAGCACGATGTCCGGCTGAAAACAGTTAAAAACCGTTTCCTTGAACTCACGAAACTTGGAGATGCCACCGGTCAGCGACTTGAGATTTTTGATCGCCGTCTGCAGTTTGCTGACCCGATTCTGGATCGCGACGATGTGCAATCCCGGCACGTCGAACATGTCGAAATCGTCCTTGAGATTCCGGAAACCGCGATCATAGCTCACGCCAAGAATATCGTGTCCCTGTGCCCGGAGATGCGTCATCATCTCCCTCGCTCGGGAGGAATGCCCGGATCCACTGCCGGAAATACCATAGACAATTTTTGCCATCTTTTCTACGCGACCCGTTTTACTGGAGCACGCCCCGTGATGAAAGAAATCTGTTTAGGGAAACCGCCGGTCACCTTCGGTCGGTTGGGCGGCGGGTGCCACGGGCCCCACTGGTTGCGGGGAGGTTTTTGAAGAAGCCCTCGATGACGGTGGCTGTCTCGGTGTTGTCGAGTTTTCCGTCTTTATTTTTGTCGCCTTCAGTCGACCATTTTTTTACTGCAGTCTGCACCTCCTCCGAGGTGATTTCCCGGTCGCCGTTACTGTCTGTGGAGTAACTGAAAGCCCGAGCCGCTGTAAATGAGTCGGGGGCAGGCGCCCCCTGACGGTTCAACTCAGTGCCGAGGAGCGTCGCAAAACCGGCTATCAACTCACGTCGACCAGCAGCAGAATCGTCCCCCTTCCAATTCAAGTAAAGACCGAGCCATGCCGATTCAAACTCGCGCTTGGCCAAGCTGTCCTTGGCCTTGGCGTGCGCCATGAATCCCTTGGCCAAGCGCTTGGCCAAGGCCGGGGCTTCAATACGCGGCAACTCGGCGACCGGCCCTCGCCCGCCACCACTGGGACGTCCGCTTGGCCT
>WTHH01000114.1:0-3623 GCA_011523195.1 Verrucomicrobiales bacterium | reverse complement strand
CACGACCTCCGCGGCTCCGCATCAGGCGGGCCACGGCCTCGTCGGTGTCGCCGTATTCTGCCCGTGCCTTGGCCAAGGCCACCTTGAGTTCGGCTATTCGCTCGGCATGCTCGGGGCGCTTGGCCAAGTCGTTCAATTCGTGGGGGTCATTTTTCAAATCGTACAACGCCACTCGATCCTCGCCCTTGCGGTAGAACAGTTTCCACCGATCATCGCGGATCGTACGTTGATCCCGCATGTAAGCGGTGAACAGGTGGTCTCGAACTTTTTCAGATTTGCCGCGAATGAGATTCGCAAGGTTTTTGCCCTCGACTCCTTCCGGCACAGGCAACCCGGCGAGACCGCACAGCGTCGGGTAAATGTCATAAAGGTAAACCAATGCATCCGATGAGCCCTTGGGTACAGGTCCCCCGCTGAAAACCATTTGCACCCGCGAGGTGTGCTCGTAGGCATTGTTTTTGCCGCTCGCACCGTGGCTGCTTTTCGACATGCCGTGGTCGGTCGCCAAAACAACGATGGTGTTGTCGGCCTGCCCGGTTTCCTTTAGCGACTCAAGTATGCGGCCAACGTGATGGTCGAGGTGCGAAATCAGACCGTAATATTTTGCGTAGTCCCGCTTGGATCGCTCCTCCGGCGAGGCGTTTTCATTTTCTTCCCCACCCCGGCCACGGTCCCCACGGCCTCCGCCGCGTCGACTGCCACCCCGGGGCGACTCAGCGAGATCCGGCCGCAACGCTACATGGTTTGGCGGCAGGGTGATTTTTTCGGGATCGTACATCGTGGCCCACTTGCCCGGGGGCGTCACCGGTGAATGCGGCGCGGTTACTGGGATGTAGCAGAAAAACGGCTTGTCGATTTTCGCTCGGCTCTCGATGTACTCAATCGCTGCATCCGCAAACAACTCAGTCGAAAAGGACTCACCTGAATCGTACGGCACCATCAACCCTGCGATCATCCGGTTCACCGGCACGCCGATGTGCGACCGGGCCGCCCCGCCGAAAAACACCGCCTCAGCCTCGTCGAAACTATTCTCAAACGACAGCTCGCCGTTGTGCCACTTGCCGGTGGCGAAGGTGTGGTAGCCGCCCTTTCGCAACGCCTGCGGCAGGATCGTGCCGGAGTCGAGCCGCATCGGGGCGCGGAACAGCGGCTTGCCGCTCATGAGCATCGCGCGGCTGGGCAGGCAGGTGGCAGGGGTCATTGAGCCCTGGATGTATGCCTGTTTGAAAACGAATCCGTCGTGGAACAGGCGATCCATGTTGGGCGTCTTGACGTCCGGATTGCCAACCGCACCAAACGCGTCCGGTCGCTGGTCGTCTGTGAAAATGAACACCACGTTGGGCCGCTTGGCCACAGCGCTTGGCCAAGCGATCGCGGCGAACAGAATGGTAAAGAGCGTGATTAGCCTTGTTTTCATGAGAGGCTATTAAACGTACAGAACCAGATATTGTTACAAAAAACGCCCTGTCGGACGCACAAGCCCGCCATAATAACTACCGGCGCTTTGGCGGGGCGGCCACGTACGGCGGCTTGTCGAAGGTGGAGCCATCGCCTAGCACACGCGGGTCGCGGGCCTTTTTCAGCCGGCTCATCAACTGCCGGTTGAGCCTGCGCTTGGCTGCGGCGTACTTTTTGTCATTGGCCACGTTTTTGATTTGGTCGGGGTCATCGGCCAGCACGTACAACTCCTCGCGCGGGCGTTTGCCGAAGGCGTAGTCGTAGAACCACTTCCACTTTTCGTCGTTGCGATGCTCGATGACCCACGCCTTGGTCGGGCTGGCATCAAGGTCGCCATAGGTAATGAACGTATTGTGCTCCAGCAGCCGGTGCTCCGGCGCGCTGTCCTTTGTGAGGTTGTACGGATTACCCATCGGCCAGCGGTCCGGCGCGAAGTTGATGATGTACAAAAATTCCTCCGTGCGAAGTGCGCGTTGCGGATACGGCAACATTCCCTCGCGAGCCTTGGCCACGTGCCGCTCGCGGCCGGTGATCACCCAGTTGCGTTTTTTGTCGACCAGCCCCTGTTTTTTGGATTTCAAAATCGGCACGAGGCTGCGGCCGGTCATGACCTTCGGACGCTTAACACCCCCAATCTCAAGGAAAGTCGGTGCCAAGTCCATCAGGTTCACGAAATCATCGACCACGCGACCGCCCGGTTTTCCAGGCCACCAAATCGCCAGCGGGACCTGCACGCCGAAGTCGTACAAGTTGCATTTGCCGCCCGGAAAACCGGGCGCGCCATGATCGCCGCTGATGACCACGACCGTTTTGTCCAGTTCGCCCATCGCCTCAAGCCGCTTGAGTATCAGGCCAAGCGCAGTGTCGAACGCCTGCACCTCGCCGAGGTAATCGGCAAAATCCTGCCGCACCTCGTGCACGTCCGGCAGAAACTTCGGCAGCCTGCCCTTGAGATCGTCCGGCTCGATGCCCCACAAATCCTTGCCGGAGCCTTTTGTCCACTTGCGATGCACGAGCGTCGGGCCAAACCAGTAGCAGAACGGCTTGTCACCCTCGCGGGCATCGAGGAACGAATTGAAATTGCCCATCACCTCATCGTAGAGCAATTGCTTGGCCGCCTCCACCGACATGCCATCGGTCACGTGCTTGGTTGTCACCTGCGAAAACCCATTGAACCTGTTGCCGCTTTTCTCGTAGCCAAACTCGCCCGCGCCATACGGGGCATCCCGCGGTGTGCCGGGCGTCCAGACCTTGTACGTCTCGCCGATGTGATAACCGGCATCGCGCAGCATCAGCGGAAACGACGGGATCGCCGGATCCCACTTGGCTCCCTGCAGGATCGCGCCCAAGCCAGTGCGGAAAAAGTACTGCCCGGAAAGTAGCGAGCTTCGGCATGGCGTACACGACGGCGCGGTGACGAACGCGTGCTTGAACAGCACACCGTTGTCTGCGATACGATCGAATACCGGTGTCTTGACGACCGAATTCGCACTCGACCGTTCTTCAACCTTAGCATATGCGCTAGCGTATTTGCCCCAATCATCAGCAAATGCGAATAATATATTATGCGTATTGTTGCTTGAAATTCCCTTTAACGGGATTAACAATGCAGCGCAGAAGAAAAACAAAATCCTGTTCATGTCAAAAATTAAACAAAAACTAAATTCCCTTATTCTCAAAGAGAAAAAAGCAAATTGTCCAAAAAACAAATTCAAATTCAAGAATTCTTTAAGAGCACTTACAATTGGATTGACTTTTGCCTTTATAAACTTTGGAGGCATTGATCCTTTGGCGTCGGATTGGAATCAATGGAGAGGGAATCTTACAGATGGAAGCTTTAAAGGCTCTCCATGGCCAAACTCTATCAATGAGAGTAATTTAGAAAAATCATGGTCTACCGATAAATTGGGCGCGAGCTATTCCGGGCCTATTAGTGATGGCCAATATGTGTTCACCACGGAATCCACCAAAGGAAAAGAATCTGTTCTTGCCTACAATCTCAAAGATGGGGAACTGAAATGGAAACAGACTTGGGCCGGGGAAATGAAGGTTCCTTTTTTTGCGGCAAGAAATGGAAGTTGGATACGATCCACTCCTGCAGTTGCTAACGGAAAAGTTTTTGTAGGTGGAATGCGCGACCATTTACTTTGCCTTGATGCTAAAAC
>WTHH01000065.1 GCA_011523195.1 Verrucomicrobiales bacterium | reverse complement strand
CGACGAAATCAGGTATTGAAACTGCAACACTAGAAGCATCTACACCTTTCTGACCCATGCACCCGATGCCTTCAAACGGCACGTGTTGTAAAATATGAACCCTCACCCAATTAAATCGTGTAGCACTTGACCGTGCACGTTGGTCAGGCGGCGCTGGATGCCGTTATGGTAAAAACTGAGCTGTTCATGATCGAGGCCGAACAGGTGGAGCACTGTCGCGTGAAAGTCGTGCCAGCTCACCCGGTTTTCCACGGCACGATAGCCGATCTCGTCGGTGGCACCATAGGCCGTCCCGGCACGGACTCCACCGCCGGCCATCCACACGGTGAACCCGGGGTGATTATGATCGCGCCCGTCCCCGAGCGTGTTGGCCGGGCTTTGGGTGAATGGCGTGCGACCAAACTCAGTGGTGAACGTCACGAGCGTATCCTCCAGCATGCCACGCTGTTTCAAATCCTTCAGCAACGCGGCGACCGGTTGATCGATCCGGGCCGCCTCGCGCGTGTGGTTCGGCACCATTTTTTCGTGACCATCCCAACTCGTGCGCGGGTTGCCGCCGAGCGGGCCGCCGGAGTAAAGCTGTACAAACCGCACGCCACGCTCGAGCAACCGCCGCGCTAGGATGCAGTTGTGCGCGAAATCTCCGGTCATTTTACCCCCAAGCCCATAAAGGCGGGTGACGGATTCCGGTTCACTAGAGATGTCTGCGGCGTCAGGCACGGACAACTGCATCCGCGCCGCCAATTCGTAGCTGCGCATCCGGGCACTCAGCATGTCCTCCGCGCCGCCAAGACGAGCAAGCTGTTTGCCGTTGATCAAGTTAAGCAATTCCGCCCCCGCAGTCACCGCCTCTTCGCCTGACTGCCCCGGCGGAAACAAATCCCGAACCGGTTGTGCGCCACCTTCGAATGCCACGCCCTGATGTGTCGCCGGCAGAAAACCGCTGGTCCAACTCGACGCCCCGCCGCTTGGTGCGCCACGGCGGTCCGGCAGCACAACAAACGCCGGCAGCGACTCGGTAACCGTGCCCAGCCCGTAGCTCAGCCAACTGCCAAGCGACGGGAATCCGTTAACCGGAAAACCGCTGTTATGCAAAAACAGGGCCGGCGTGTGGTTGCCAGTGTCCGCGTACATCGACCGGATGACCGTCAACTCGTCAGCGACACTGGCCAGATGAGGAAATAGTTCGGAAACCCATAGGCCGCTCTGTCCGTGCTGCCGGAACGCCCAGTCGTTTTTCCGGATACGACCGATCTTGCCGAAAAACGGGTCGATGTTTTTGATGCTCGGCGACTGGCCGTGGTGCCTGGCCAGGTCCGGCTTGTAGTCAAACGAATCAATCTGGCTCAGACCGCCCACGAGACAAATGTTGATGCCACACCTAGCCCGCGGGACGCGATGCGGCTGCGCCCCGAGCAGGGTCGTCATCGCGGTCGCTCCCAGCCCCTGCACTGCCCAGTTGAAAAAACGGCGACGGCTGAGCTTGAGCGGAGCAGCAGGCCCATCCCGCCATTTTTGCGCTTGGTTGTGTCTGACCGCGTTCATTCGATGACGACAAATTCCCCGCTGTTGAACAACACCCGGCCAAGCGCGGGCAATCCATGTTCCCGTACTAACTCGATTGCCGCACGTGCCTCGTTTGCATCGGGCGAACGGCCAAGGCACAGCAGCCAGGCGCGTTCGACCTGAGCCGTCGTGTTTTTGCCAGCCTCTCGCTCCAAGCGCTTGGCCAAGCGCTTGGCCAAGCGCCAAACGAACGGGCTGTTACGAAGACTCAGAGCCTGCAACGGCGTGGTGGTCACTGCGCGGGCAGGCGTGGTGGTCGAGGGATCGGGGCAGTCAAACCCGTCCAGCAACGAGTCGCGGCCGCCGCGAGGCGAAAACCGATAGACGGTCCGTCGATCGAACTCCGGCCCCTCGCGGAAGATCGGGTGATAGTAGCGGCCGGCATTGAAATGAATCTCCTTCACGTCCTCAAACCCTGGACCACCCTGCCTCGTATTGAGCGCATTGGACACATACAATAATGAGTCGCGCAACACCTCCCCCTCCACGCGGCGTGGACTGAAGCGCCACAGCAGCCGATTGTCACGATCCACCTGCAACGCAGTCGCACTCGCGCGAGCCGACTGCCGGTAGGTTTCCGATGTCACAATCAGACGGTGCAGTGCCTTTAGTTGATAGCCGTTGTAGCGAAACCACCCAGCCAGCCAGTCGAGCAATTCTGGGTGGCTGGGGCGGGTTCCGGTTGCACCAAAATCACTTGGAGTACTCACCAGTCCCCGCCCGAAATGCCAATGCCAAACCCGGTTGACGATGACCCGGTTGAATAGCGGATTGTCGCGGTGCGAGATCCAGCCGGCCATCGCGCGGCGCCGCTCGGCATCCGGGGTGGCGGAGGTGAGCTTGAGATCGGGCCGCATGCCGCGCACAGCCGACACCGCACCGGGCGGCACCTCGTCTCCCAGCGTGCCGGCGTTGCCTCGCAGGTGCACCCGCATGACCGCCGGCTTGCCGGCTCGCGCCGTAAACATTTTTTTAGGATTGGCTCCCTCGATGTTTCGCTCGCCATGACGCACGCCGGTGAATGCTGCAGCGAATGAATAGTATTCCTCCGTCGAGATCGGATCGACCTTGTGATCGTGGCAACGCGCGCACTGGATCGTCAGTCCGAGAAACGACTGCCCCACCACGCCCATCATCTCCCCCAGTTCATCCGCGCGTGCCTGCTGCTTGAGCACGACGTTTGCCGGCAGCACGGTGTTGTGCATTCCCGCGACGAGGAAGCCAACCGCCGCCGCACCTTCCGCTCCCGGCCGGAGCACGTCGCCCACCAACTGCATCCGCGCGAACTCGTCGTACGGCATGTCGGCATTGAAGGCATCGATCACCCAGTCCCGATACGGCCAGGCGTTTCTCCTTGGCTCGTTGTACTCAAAGCCGTTGCTCTCGCCGTACCGCGCGACATCCAGCCAATGCCGCGCCCAGCGTTCGCCGTACAGCGGGGAGGCCAGCAGTTCGTCCACCAACTTGAGGTATGCCTTCCCGGTTGGATTTTGCTCGAACGACCGGATCACCTCCGGCTCAGGAGGCAGGCCAATGAGATTGAAATGCAAACGCCGTACCAGTGCACCGGGAGTGGCCGTTTCGTTTTGAGCCAGGCCGGCCTTGGCCAAGCGCTGCCGGACGAACCCATCAATGGGATGCCCCTCCCCGACTGGCACTGCCACTTCGCGGAGCGGTTCAAAGGCCCACTTGGCCGGCATCTTCACTGCCCACGACGTCACGCCCTGCGCAAGGCAGGCCAGCGTCATCGACAGCAGAATATACGGTTTCATGCGGAGGCGCATCCTCCAACCCCAGCCGCGCTTGGCCAAGCGCTATTTTTGCGCAGCGTCCTTCGCCCACTCGTCATGAAGCGTCCGCAACCGGACGACAACCCCGAGCCGGTCCTTCGCGTGATTCGTCACCTCCGGCTTGGCGTCCGCAAGGTTGTGCAGGGTCACGCTTGGGTTTTGGGTGTTCCCGATCAGTTTCCAGTCCCCTCGCGTACGGCCCATTTGTTGCCCCACGCGAAGTGCAGCGTCTTGTAAGTCGACTTCGCATCGGACGACTCAATGATGGGTCGAAGATTGTGACCGTCCAACTTGGGGGCATCTGCCGGTTGATTCACCCCGCACAAATCCAGCACGGTGGGAAACCAATCCATCGCCGTGATCACCTGCCCTCGCACCTCTCCCTTTGGCAGCTTTGCCGGGTAGCTGATGATCGCCGGCACCCGAATACCACCCTCGAGGAACGTGCCCTTTTGCCCGATCCATTTGCCGGTAGCTCCGCCGCCGCTCGCGCCGTAAAAATGATCCTTCGGATAACCGCTTTTGTGTTTGTCCACGCGAATACGATTGCCGGTTTCCTCCGAGTGCCCGTTGTCGCTCATGAATATGACAATCGTGTTCTCGCGCAGCCCGTTTTTCTCCAACCGATCGATCACCTGTCCGATGTAAAAATCGGTGGTGGTCATGATGGCACCGTACGACCGGCGTGCGGGATCCTTCATGTCCTTGTACAACGCCTCGTGTCGCCGAAGCGCCTGCTCCGGGTAGTGTGGAATGTTGAACGGCACGTAGAGAAAAAACGGACGCTCCTTGTTTTCGTCGATGAACTTCAGCGCGCGTTTCACCATCAACTCGGGAAAATAAAGTCCGGGCGCCTTCACCGGGGTGGTGCCCTCGTACAAATCGTGGAACCCGGTGCCATGCAGAAAGTAATGGTTGTAGTTGTCGATGAATCCATCGCGAATGCCATAGAATTCATCGAAACCCTGCTTCTTCGGGCCGTAGTCCCGATGCGCGCCGAGGTGCCACTTGCCGTAGAGGGCAGTGCGGTAGCCGGCCGGCTTCAGTGCCTCGGCCAGCGTCACCTCCTCCAGCGCCATGTTGATGCCCTTGGCAGAGTTCATGTCTCCCTGCGTCCAATGCACCACCCCGCCCCGCTGCGGATGCCGCCCGGTCAACAGCGCCGCCCGTGCCGGGCAACAAACTGTGTGTGCGTAAGCCTGTGTGAACCGGACACCAGTTTCCGCCAGCTTGTCGATGTTCGGGGTGACCAAGTCGGTCGAGCCGTAGCAGTTGGCGTCTATCGTGCCCTGATCGTCGGTGAAAAGAATCACCACGTTGGGCTTGGCCGCTTGGCCAAGCGGTATCAGGCCAAGCGCAATTAAAAACAGGAAGAGGCGTTTCACGCGACGAGCATCCCGAAGACAATCGACGGCGTCAATCGTGGACAACTCTCCGAGTTAAATCCGAAACCCTAAATTCGAAATGCTAAACAAATTCGAATTTCGAAAATTAAAAGCACCCTCTGCGGTCCTCTGCGGCTCTGCGGCAAAAAACGCCACCCCCGGAGACCTAGGACGGCAGGGACAGCCGTCCAAACCTCGATTGGCTACTCACTCTCGAATTGATTGGCCGGCGATGGTGCGATAAAGAGGGGCATGCCTTTTTGCAAAGCACTGCTCACTATTCTTGTCCTAGTGGCCGGCTTGGCCAAGCCGCTGGCGTTGGATCGGCCCAATGTCATTTACATACTCGCCGACGATCTCGGCTACGGCGACCTCTCCCACGCGGGAGGCAAGGCGCCGACGCCGCACTGCGATCGCCTGGCCAGGGAGGGCATGCGGTTCACCGACTCGCACACGACCTCGTCGGTGTGCACGCCCACCCGATACGGCATTGTCACCGGCCGCTATAATTGGCGAACACACCTCAAGAGCGGTGTGCTTTGGGGCCTGTCGGAGCCGCTGATCCCGGAAGACAGATTGACGGTCGCGAAATTCCTGCAACAAAACCATTACCACACTGCGGTGGTCGGCAAATGGCACCTTGGCCTTGGCTGGCAGATGCTGCCCAACGGCGAAAAGCGCCAGGCCAAAACCGGCCCGACCAAGGGCGACGGTTGGCAGATTGACTACGGCAAAAAGGTCGATGGCGGCCCGCTGGCGATCGGCTTCGACGAGTCGTTCATCATCCCGGCTTCGCTCGACATGTATCCGTACGTCTATTTGAAAAACGACAAGCCGACCGAGTGGGCCACGGTGACCAAGGCGTTCCACCGACCGGGGCCAAGCGGCGAAAAATTCGAGGCGATCGACTGCCTGCGAGACTTCGCCCGCGAAGCCAGCCAGTACATCGACGCCCGCGCCAAGGCCAAGGGCAAACCGTTTTTCCTCTACCTGCCGCTCACCAGTCCGCACACGCCGATCGTCCCAGCCAAGCGTTGGCAGGGTAAATCCGGTCTTGGCTCATACGGCGATTTCCTGATGGAGACCGACTGGGTCGTCGGAGAGGTGCTCAAGGCGCTCGACCGCAACAAGCTGGTGGAAAACACGATGGTCATATTCACCGCTGACAACGGCTGCTCACCTCAGGCCAAGATCCCGAGCCTTATCAAGCAGGGCCACAAGCCCAACGCCGATTGGCGCGGTCACAAGGCCGACATATTCGAGGGAGGCCACCGCACGCCGTTCCTCGTCCGCTGGCCGGCCAAGGTCAAGCCCGGCACCGTTTCCACCCAGACCATCTGCACCACCGACCTGTTCGCCACGCTCGACGACATCATTGGCAACCGCAAAAAACTTCCGGACAACGCCTCCGAGGATTCGTTCTCGTTTCTGCCTGCGCTGCTTGGCCAAGCAGATGCCCGGGCTCGGCCGTTCACCATCCACCACTCCATCAACGGCTCGTTCGCCATCCGGCGAGGCAAATGGAAACTCACCCTCTGCCCCGGTTCCGGCGGCTGGAGCGCTCCCCGCCCAAATAACGCCAAAAAAAACCCGAAACTGCCACTGGTTCAACTGCACGATCTGGAAAGCGATCCTGCGGAGAAAAACAATCTGCAGGCCAAGCACCCGAAATTGGTGGTCGAGTTGGTTGAGACCCTGGCCAAGGCGATCAAAAACGGCCGCACCACACCCGGCCCCAATCAGGCCAACGCGGGTCACCCAAACACGTTCGACAAGCGCCTGCTGGCCAAATACCCGGTGTTGGCCGAGTAAATCCGCTTGGCCAACCGCGCTTTAGACTAACGAACTTTCATTTGAACGTGACACCACAAGCTCCACAAAAACTCAGTGTAAACAGCGCCAACCTGGAGCTTATTCTTGACTTCGCGCAGGATGCCGTGCCCGCGCTGGCAGGCCAACCTGCAAAAGATCCTTCGCCCCCACCGCCCCGTCGGGACTTGATGTAGCAACCCGTTTCGCGGAAGGTTCGGGCGATGAAATCGTCTCTTCTTCGGGCCACGATCCTGTTGTCTGCCTTTGTCCTGAGCCACCTTACCGTCAGTGCCGCCGAACCGCTCCGCGCGCTGATCATCACCGGCGGCTGCTGCCACGACTACGGCAACCAGTCCGGCATCATCGCCAAGGGTGTCTCCGCCCGGGCGAACATCACCTTCGACGTCAAATACCAGGGCGGTACCGACCGAAACGTAAAGATTCCCGTCTACGAAAAGAAGGACTGGGCCAAGGCGTACGACATCATCATTCACAACGAATGTTTCGGCGGTGTGACCGATGTCGACTGGGTCGAGAATATCGCCATGACACACCGCGACACCGGCATCGCCGCGGCGGTCATCCACTGTTCGATGCACAGCTACCGCAACGCCAAGACGGACGAGTGGCGCAAACTGCTCGGCGTTTCCTCCTACAGCCACGAGGGGCACCGCGCTGTCACGGTCGAAAACCTCGCGCCCAAGCACCCCATCATGAAAACCTTCCCGGCCAAGTGGGAAACCCCGAAGGGCGAACTGTACAAGATCGAGAAAATCTGGCCCAACACCAAGCGGCTTGGCCAAGCGTATGGCAAAGACACCAAGAAGGATCACCTCTGCATCTGGACAAACACCTACGGCAAGGCTCGTGTGTTTGGCACCACGCTCGGTCATCACAACGAGACCATGCAACAGGATGTTTACCTCGACTTCCTCACACGCGGCATCCTCTGGGCCTGCAACCAACTCACCAAAAAAGGCGACCCCAAGCCCGGCTACGGCCCAAAGAAAAAATAAAACAACTATTCGCAAAAAAAATGGAAGGACGAGCCTGCGAGTCCGAAATGGTTAAGCAACGGTTCGATTTCCCCGCTTGGTCTTCGGACTCGCTGGCTCGCCCCTCCAATTCATAGCCAAAACAAGACACTCACTCAGCAACGACTAAACCGATGAAATTATCCATCCTTACCTCACTCGCGTTCGCAATCTCATTCGCTTGGCCAAGCGCAGCCCAGGAGAACAAGCGCGACGCCTACCCGAACATCATTTTCGTAATGGCTGACGACATGGGCTACGGCGACCTGCAGTCGTAC
>WTHH01000187.1 GCA_011523195.1 Verrucomicrobiales bacterium | reverse complement strand
GCATCGGCCCGCTGTCGTTGGCAACGATCAGGTTGGCGGAGTCGATCAACGCGGGCAGTTCCTCGATGGCAGTGCAGCCGGACAGGTTTACCAGGCGGCCGGGTTCTGCCTTCCCCGGCTTGGCGCCGCTCGTGGCGACTCGGACCAATTGCAGTTCCGGCACTTGGCCAAGCAGCGTCCGGGTTAGTTCCTCGAAGTGAGGCCATTCTTTTTCCTCGCGCCGGCTTTCGGGGAAAATCAACACCCGCTTGCCCAGCGCTTGGCCAAGCGCGCCCCGATTGTCGTCGCTGAGCTTGTCGTCGAACTTTAGTGGAGGCGGCTCTGCTGGTTCGAGGTCGAACAGCCGCTGGAACTCCATCAGGATTTCCAGCGCATGCGCTTGGCCAAGCGATGGCAGCGGAACGCGTGTCTGGTAAAACCAGCCGGCGCCCTCGCGGGCATCGCTGCGGCCGGCTTTGTTGTCCGCCCGGGCGAATCGGCAGAGTGCTCCGCTGCGAAACAGGCCCTGCAGGTCGAGCACCCAGTCGTAGTGGGTTTGGCGAATCTCACGGATCAGCTGGATGAAGTCTCCAAGCGAACCTTTGCGGTGAAAAACATGGGTGTGATCGACGGTACGGCAGGACTGGACGAGGGGGGCGAACATCTCTCTCGACACCCAGTTGATCCTTGCGTTATCAATCCCGCTTCGAAGGGATTCCGTGAACTGCAGACCGTGAACAATGTCTCCAAGTGAAGAGGGTTTAATGATTAAAATGTCCACGGCGAAAGCGGGCGGCCTGCATTCAAGTTGATGGGGACTGATTCAAAAAACACATTCAAAAACATCTGGGTCAGGATGCCGAATTGGCTTGGAGACTTCGTCATGGCGCTGCCCCACTTGAGGGCGATCAAGGCGCGCCAACCGGAGGCCCAATTGACACTCATCGCCAAGCCCCAGTTCAAGGATTTATTTGAACTATTTCCCGTGGCCGACGAGTTCGTGCCGCTGCAGAAGGGGGGCTTCCGGAATCTGCGAGCGTTGTCCGCGCTGGGCCGGCGCAGCAAGCCGGAGTGTCAGGTAATGTTCACCAACTCGGTGCGTGGCGATCTCGAAGCGTGGTTTGTCGGGGCACAAAACCGGGTTGGGATGGTCTATCCGGGAAGGCATCGGCCGTTGTTGACCGGCCTCTACCGGTTGAGCGCTTTCAAGGATGAACTCGACGTGACCCATCAGACGGCGTTGCTGGAGGATTTTCTCAAGTCGTTCGATCTAATCGACTCCGTGGACGTGGCACCATTTTTTCTCGGGGACGTTGAGCGTGTCCCAAACCGGGTGGGAATCATCGCCGGTTCGTCGAACAATCCACAAAAATGTTGGGCCGAGGAAAACTGGTGCCGCATGATGGCCCGGTTTTCGGAGAGCATTCCCGGAAGTGAGTTTGTGCTGTTTGGCACAGAATCGGATCGCTTGATTTCGGAGGCCGTTTCGAAGGGCACAACGGTGACGACTCGAGACCGGACCGGACAAACGAACATGCGGGAATTGGCTGGGGAGCTGGCCGCCTGCGACTTGGTTGTGGGCAACGACACCGGAGGCATGCACCTCGCCAACGCGGTGGGGACATCTGTTGCGGTGTTGTTTGGGCCAACCAATCCTTTGGTGACCGGCCCGTTTTTTGACGCGCCGAGACTAAACATTCAGCCGGAGGGTTGTCCGCCGGAGGGCGGCAGTTCGATACAGTCACTTGAACCCGGGGCAGTCGCCGATCAGTTGGTCGAGTTGCTCCAATCGCAAACAGGAGGGTGCAATGTGGATTGAACTGGATGAAGAACTGGCCGGCAAGGCCCGGCATCAGCGCGACCGGCAGGAAGACAGCGACAATCGCCATGGTGGTGGCAAGCACGGCGAGGCCGATCTCGTCCGCCGCGTCGATCGACGCCTGATAGGCGGATTTGCCCATGCGCATGTGGCGGAAGATATTCTCGACATCCACGATCGCGTCATCGACCAACTCGCCTAGCGCGACGG
>WTHH01000380.1 GCA_011523195.1 Verrucomicrobiales bacterium | reverse complement strand
TTTGAATCCTCCAGATTTCTTATTTAAAAACACAGCAAGTTTGCCGCCCGCACCTGTCGTCACGGTAATATCATCCAGCCCGTCCATGTTCCAATCCACCCACGCTACTCCGGGGCCTTCCTGACTGAGTTTTTTGGGGATTAACTGCTGCCTTGAAAAGTCATCGAAAACCCGGTCGGCATGGGTGTGGTTGAGCAGTGCACTGGCATCTGCGAATAGTTGCTCATTATGACGAGGCTCTTGGCTAGGCGGGGTGGATCCGGATTCATATATTACATAGTGGCGGTTGTGGCCTGGTGATTCAATGACACTCTCCCCCCCGCTTGGCCAATCGACGATGATTCTCTGAATCGGCTTGGTTGCCGCGAATGTCCTGAGTGACTGATCTCCGGACAGATATCGGCCTCCACTGACGATCTCCTGCGATTGGCTCAAGCCCTCGGCATGAATAAGAATTCTTGCCCCAATACCTGCAGTGTTTGCTGATTGCCCACGCAGGGAAAGTGAAATGCGCGGTGCAATGCTATTGTTTCTGTAAACAGAAGCTACGTGGTTAAAATTGTTTACCGCGATGTCCAAGTCGCCGTCGTTGTCTAAATCGGCGAGCGCCATGCCGTGAGAGATTCCAGTTTGATCAAAGCCCCATTGCTCGCTGCATTCTACAAAACGCATTCCATGCACGTTCCGAAAGGCCAAGTTTTGAAGATTTAATGGCTTGAATAGAAAACGAAATTCAAGAAGTTCGCGCGGAGTGCGTTTTTTGATTTTTTTTAGAGCCTCAGCTTGGTTCGTGACATCCATGTCCTGCATGTCCAAGGGGTGGCCTGTGGTAATCAGAAAGTCCTCATACCCATCAAGATCGACATCCATAAACACCGGGGACCAGGACCACTCCGTGGCAGCCAGTCCGGTATGAAAACCGATCTCGGAGTAAGTCTCGTCTCCCCTGTTCAGGTAAACCGTGTTGTAGCTGTACTGGGGTCGATCGTCATAGCGCCCAAAGAGCAGAGTCGGGGGCTTGCGGTTGCTCAATTGGGTATGGCGTAAAGTGTGATTGCGGCTAAGCATGTCCGCCACAATGAAATCATCAAATCCATCCCGGTTAATGTCTGAAAAGTCGACGCCCATAGAAAAATGGCTGCTCTTGCGTATGGCCAATCTATCAATCAACCGAAACACTCCCTTCCCCTGATTAATCCAAATCCGGTCCGGGGACTCAAAGTCGTTGCAGACATACAAGTCCGGCCTCCCGTCCTGATTCATGTCCCGGAACATTGAGGATAAACCCCACTCATACATCGGTCGCTTTAACGGCTTTCCATCCTCATCCAGAAACATTCCACCTGTGAATGAAACCGGAGCGAAACGCCCTTTGCCATTGTTCAAAAACATCCCATCAGACTGTCCGTTTTCCTGAATTTTGCCGTTATTTTTGAGCGTGAATCGCCCAATCGAATTTGCTTCGGCCAACGACCTGCCGTTGATCGCAACCACTTCTGGTTTTCCGTTAACAGTGCGGCCTTTCAGTTTCGTTCCCGGCTCATCGCGAATTGTCGATGTCCGATAGTTAGTCACGTATAAATCAAGGTCGCTGTCACCGTCGACATCTGCCAAGGCCATAGACATGCCGCCCTTGTGTAAATTGATCGGTCGCGTAGCCCTAAACGTCCCGTCGCCTGCGTTCAGCAATACCCAGGTTCCCTGCCCAACTGAATTAATGAGAAGATCAAGTCTCCCGTTCCCATTCACATCAGCGAAAGTTGCACCCGTTGATGCGATGTTCCTTCCCCGGACTCTCGCTTTTTCCGATACGTCCTCAAACTTGAAGCCACCGAGATTACGGTAAAGTTTGTTTTCGGAATCGAGCCCGCAAAAAAACAGATCACACAATCCATCGCCATCGTAGTCGCCGGCAGCGACGCCGGAGCCATTCAGGTAAATCTGATTGGTGGTGTATCGCTCCTTTGAAAGTCGATTGACAAAATTTATCCGGGTAAGGTTAGTAGATAGATTCG
>WTHH01000547.1 GCA_011523195.1 Verrucomicrobiales bacterium | reverse complement strand
GACAAACGCGCCCTGATCCGCCAGTGAAATCTTCACCTCATCGTTGATGCGCTCAACGTTCACCTGGCCGTTGGCAATTTCTGTCGTCAGTCGGCTGCGAATTTGCTCGTACTCACTCTGGGCAATGTCCTCGCCCTCCGTGCTCTCAGAGCCAGCCGCACTATCGAAAGACTCCGATTGGGTTGAGGGTGAACGAAGCACCTGCACTTCCGATACCACCTCGGCCTGCGCCTGAGCCACCTTGGCGAAGAGCGCCACGGTGTCTTCGTCCAGGCGCTGTCCCGAGTCCAGTCCTGCGTCACCCTGGTTTTCGCCATCCTTTTGATTGGGAGTCATGACAACGCTGATCTTGCCGTCTGTCTCGGTGACCTCGACCTGACCTCGGGTAATTTCCTGCTGCAGCGCGCTGCGCACTTTTTCGAGATCCGTCGAATTGGGCGTATCGGAGGGCTTGTTGGTGATTTTCAGCTCGGGATCGGGGGGCTGTTCCTCATCGGTGGTCTGCTCACTGATCGTCTTGAGGGCAGTGGGCTCCACCTTGGCCTGCATAAATTGATTGGCAATGATGTTATCGGCGGTGGGGGGTTCCACCACCGGCACTACGCGCTGCACGCCCATGCTGTCGTTCATGGAACCACTCACTTCCTTGAACTTCGGCACGTTCATCGCCGCAAAAGACAGCAGCAATACGAAAAAGGCCATGAGTAGTGTGGCCATATCGGCGAAAGTCGCCATCCAAGCCGGCGCTCCGCCACCGGGACACTTGGGACACTCCACCGGCGGCAATTCCTCCGGCGGTTCCGGGGGCGGTAACGGCTCTTCTGGCTCTGCAGCCGCAGGCGCCTCGGCGGCTTCAGCCTCCTCGGCCTCGGCAGCCTCGACCGCCTCGCCCTCGACGCGCTCGTCTTCTGTGTTGTCGTCTTCAGCCACGACTCACGCTCTCCACACGGCTCAGTTGTCGTCCACGATCACTTCAATGCGGCGATTGCGGGCGCGCCCGGTGGCCGTATCGTTGCTATCGAGTGGACGGGTGTCGGCAAACCCGGCGATTTGCACATTGCCACCTTCTAAATTGGTTGAGTTCAACAAGAAATCAGCGATGGACGCCGCGCGGGCGGCCGACAAGTCCCAGTTAGATTTAAAGCGCTCGCTAAACGCAACCGGTACGTTATCGGTGTGTCCCTCGACCATCACGCTGCCCGGATATTTGGCAAGGCTGTTACCGAGGCGCGTCAAGGTAGGCGTAAACGCTTGCCGCAAATCGGAAGAACCCGATGTGAAGCTACCCTGGCTGGCGAGCCGGACAATAATCTTGTCGCCGTCTTTTTCGACCTCCGCCAAACCCGCTGCGATCTCCTCTGATAAATCCGCGCGCAAGCGATCGTACTTTGACATCCCCGAACTATCGCCACTGCGGGACTGGCGGCGGGTCGCGTTGGCGCCCGTCTGATTACCCTGTGCCTGATCGGCGAGGTGTACCCCCACTTTGGAGCTGAGCTCGGCCGAAACCTCAGCCACCTTGGCGACGGCATCGAGGGTTTCCTGGGCTACCTGTCCTCCCTTGCCCTCACCCTCGGTTCCGGTTTGACCACCGGCTGCGGCTGGTTCCAGCAAGGTGACTTTGATCTCACCATTCTCGATGCGGACATCCGCCATGCCCTTATTCAACTCTTCTTCCAGCGCTTCCTGTACCTGCTGGAAATCGCTGTCGAGGGGGTCATCGTATTCGCCCTCTTCGGTTTTCTTCTCGATAAAATCACCGCGGACAAAGTCCGATTGCTGCTCTTTCACGTCCATGACCGAGCGCTCGGCGACTGCAGGGGTGAAGTTTTCAACCATAATGCTGCGGGCCATGGGAATCGTGACCTTGGGCACGATTTTTTCGATACCGAATGCCTGTTTGAGTGAGCCGGCAACCTGCTTGAACTTGGGCACCTCAGTCTCTGCGAAACTGAGTAGCAACACGAAGAAGGCCATCAACAGCGTTGCCATATCGGCAAAGGTCGCCATCCAGGCG
>WTHH01000328.1 GCA_011523195.1 Verrucomicrobiales bacterium | reverse complement strand
CGACAAGGCCGAGGCAAACTTTCGTAAGGCGCTCAACGTCCCCGAGGCACCCCTGCCCCTACAGCAACGCGCGTTTTATAACCTCGGCAACTCGCTGTTTCGGCTCGGCGAGGAAACCCAGAATCCGGATGATAAAATCAAGCAGTGGACCGGAGCGTTGAAACAATTTGAAGGCGCCAACAACCTGAGCCAGCAACTCGAAGGCTCATTTGAGGACGAGGATGCGCTGTTCAACTCCGACATTGTCAAAAAACGGCTCGAGCAACTCAACCAGCAACAGCAGCAACAGCAAAATCAGGACGGCGAAAAAAACGAGGACGAGGAACAACAGGACGACCAACAACAACAACAAAACCAGGAGAATTCGGACGAACAAAAAAACGAGCAGCAACAAAACCAGCAACAGCAATCCGAACAACAGGAGCAACAGCAGCAACAACAGCAGTCCGGCGACGAGGAGCAGAAAGAGCAACAGCAGAGTCAGCAACAATCCGGCAACGAGGACGAGCAGCAAAAAGACCAGCAACAACAAAACAGTTCACAGGGCGACGAGGAAAAGGAGCAGCCTCAGCAAGGACAGTCGCAGGAACAATCCGAGTCCGGTCAGGCCCAACAGGAGGGGAAGATGACGCAGGAACAGGTGCGCCAACTGCTTGACTCGTTGAAACAACAGGAGCGCTCCCTCATTTATCGCCCGATTAAAAAAGGCAAGGCCAAGCGGCCGGGGACGTTCCGCGACTGGTAACATGAATCGCCTGATTGCACTCAGCCTTCTTTTCCTGTTCGCGGTGGGCGCACACGCCCAGCGGGCCGTCGCTACGCTCGACCGCTCCACGGTTGCCGTCGGCGAGGGCGTGGGCTTCAGCATCGCCTGCGAAAACTTCCAGCCCTCCAACACACCCCGGCTTCCGTTTATTCCCGGACTACGAATCGCCGGGGCCGGCTCCGGGCGTAGTTTCCAACTCGGCGGCGGCCAACAGACCAGCACGCTGACGTACAATTTCCTGATCACTCCCAACAAGACAGGCACCTACACCCTGCCCGCGTTGTCGATCCCGTCGCGGGAGGGCGTCTTCAAGACGCAGGCCCTCAAGCTCCGCGTGGTCGCGGCGGACTCAAACGAAAAGAAGGGGGGCATCTCCGAGTACGCCTTTATGCGGCTCGTGGTCGGTAAAAACACGGCGTATGTCGGTGAACCGATCCCGGTGGAGATTCAGCTCTTTTTACAAAACGGCCGCTACAGCCCGCCGGAGCTGACCGCGGAGGGGTTCAACATGTCCGACTACCCCGAGCCCAAGTCTTCCCGGGCGCAGCGGGGCAATTCCATTTTTCAGGTTCGCACCTTCCAGACTGCCGCAACGCCGGTGAAAGCCGGGCAACTGCAGATCGGCCCGGCAACGATGGATGTCGTCCTGAAGATCCGCCAAAACCAAAGGCGACGCAGTCAATTCAACGATCCGTTCGAGGGACTGTTGACTCGCTATCAGGATGTGCCGGCCAAGCTCGAGGCCAAGGCGCACAACATCACCGTCAAGCCGCTCCCCACCGAGGGGCTGCCGGCCGGTTTCAATGGCGCGGTCGGGCAATTCTCGATGGCGGCCAAGGCCTCCCCGCTGGAAGTCACCGTCGGGGATCCGGTCACCGTCAATATTCAGCTTTCCGGCCAGGGCGCGGTCGATTCCCTCAATCTGCCCAAGCTGGAGTGGCCCGGCTTCAAGAGTTACGAGCCGTCCATCTCATCGGAAAATGCCGACCCACTTGGCCTGAGCGGCACCAAGGTGTTCGAGCAGGTGATCATCCCGGAAAACGACACTCTCACCGAGGTGCCGAAGATCGAGCTGGCCTATTTTAACCCCGAGGAGGAGGAATACCAAACAATGAGCCAGGGACCGTTTCCGCTCAAAGTAAATCCCAGCGCCAGGCCGGTCAGCATCCCCACCGCCAACACCTCGCAGAGTGGCGACTCCGGTGCGGAGGATGCCCCGCAGCGATCAGACATCGTGTGGATCAAATACGATCT
>WTHH01000489.1 GCA_011523195.1 Verrucomicrobiales bacterium | reverse complement strand
CTATAGTAGAGTTGAAATAGGACTCACCACCCACGATACCGGCAATAAAGTAACACAAAAGGATGTGGATTTAGCGGCTGAACTCGAAAAAATAGCCAACAAAAGAGTCTGACCCACCAACTTTTAAGTTGCTTAAAAGCACGTAATAAACTACATAAGGGGCAGTGCGACAGCCAATAAACAGACACGTTCAAAAAAAAATAAAAAATAATGAAAAAAGGGGTTGACGACCCCGGGCGTGTCTGGCAGATTGGCGGCGCATACGGAAAACATTCCAATTAAGATGAGAACTAAAACACTAATTCTAACAGCATTTGTCGGCGCGTTGGGATTCACTGCAGCTCAAGCTCAAGTGTATTCTGTCAACGCGGTAGGATATGTAAATAAGAGCATTCCGGCCGGTTTCTCGATCGTTGCCAATCCTCTTAACAATGGCGAAAATAAAGTTGCAGACGTTTTTGGCGCAAACCCTGGGGCACTGACCGTTTATCGTTTCGGTGATGCCGGTTTTGCCATTAACTCTTACGACGCAGACTTCGAAGAATGGGAAAACGGAGATGACGTAATTAACCCAGGCGAAGGATTCTTCGTTCTGAACTCTGGTGACGCTGTGAACATCACTTTCGTGGGTGAGGTACCTCAGGGTGACCTTAGCAACGCTCTGCCAAAGGGTTTCTCTATCCGCAGCTCTCAAGTTCCTCAATCTGGCAAGCTGGACTCCGATCTCGGTTTCCCGACCGATGAGGGTGTAACTGTTTATCAGTTTGGAGCAGCTGGTTACGCTATCAGTGCTTATGACGCTGATTTTGAAGAGTGGGATACTGCTGACGGTGCAGGCCCTGTTGTAGGAGTTGCAGAGGGTTTCTGGGTGTTGCGCGAATCTGCAACTAACTGGACTCGCTCTTTCACCACCAGCGAATAATACTGGTAGATAACAATAGATTTCTGGTAAGAATAACCAACCAAACCAAGAAAAATGAAAAAATTAGTAGCATTATTGGCATGCACAGTGATTGCGACCTCTGCGTTCGCGCAAGGCACAGTCAACTTCACAAACCTAAAGCCGACTAAGCAGATTCTTACTGACGCTGCTGGAGCGAAGCTTGAAGGAGCATGGGCTCAGCTTTATGCTGGCAAAGCAGCCGACAGCTTGAGCGCTGTAGGTAGTCCTGTTGCCCTTTATGAAGGCAAAAAAGCAGGTTACTTCAGTGGTGGTTCTGTTGACGTTGGGTTTAACGGTGCCGGTTTCTTTCAGGTTAAGGCTTGGAAGGGTGCTAACTCATTCGAAGCAGCTGCTGCCACTAACGGGGCAGAAATCGGTATGTCTAACGTGATCGGGTTGACGCCTGGTGATTCTACCGCAAGTCCTCCGGGTCTTCCGGCTGACTTGGCTGGTTTGGAAGCTTTCAGCCTTACAGTGGTTCCCGAGCCGGGTACTATTGCTTTGGCTGTGTTGGGATTGGCGGCATTCTTTGTTCGTCGTCGCAAATAACTTAGTTGGTGTGTTCTCATTAAGCCGCCCGGTAGGGCGGCTTTTTTTTTTGGCCCAGTAAAGTAGTGGAACGGAAAGGAATGGGAGGGCGGTCGCCTAAATGAATTGTGAATGAATCGCCGAATAGTCACTGCAAATCGCATCTGCGCCGGCATCAAAAAGAGATGATGCGTCAAATGTATTGGTGATCGCAACGGTGGTCATTCCAGCGGCTTTTGCAGCTTTGATACCGTTTACAGTGTCCTCGATGACACAGCAGTTTTCAGGGGAAACGCCCAGACTCTTGGCTGACAGGAGGAATATTTCGGGAGAAGGTTTGGGTTCGGAGACATCTTCCGAGCTGGTGATGTCCTTGAAATAGAAGCGCAGGTTTTTCATCGCGAGCACTTCATCGATAACGCGATGGATGGAACCGGATGCGAGGCCAAGCGGATAGCGCTTGGCCAAGTGCTGAATCAAATCTGTGACTCCATCAAAGAGGGGTTTCTGCTCACGCAGCATGCGAATTAACCGTTCTTCGCGTAATCCGATCAGTTTTTCGATGGCTGGCGTTGGATTGTGTTTTTCAATAAACTCCTCCCACACGACGCGATCAGAGCGGCCGTAAAAGTCGGGTAAATGGATTCCGTGGTTGTTCCCGTATCCCAACTCATCCCAAACCTCGAGGAAGGATTGTTCGTGAAGGGGTTCGCTATCGACGATTACCCCGTCCATGTCAAAGATGACGGCTTCGAATTGAGTGGATTGCACAAGTATGAATTACAGGCCAAGCGCTTGGTTTTTAAGTCTTTTTAGAACTTTCATGGTGCTATTGGCATCCCGTCCGAATTGGTCATGTAGCTTAGTATATTCGACGAACAATCGGTCGTAGGTTTTTTTGTTCGCTGTGCTCGGGCGATAAACCTTTTTCCTTACTTTCGCCATCTTTTTAGCAGCCTTGGTAATATCAGGATGCACGCCGGCTGCGACAGCACCGTACATGGCGGCACCTAATGCACTGGCCTGGTCACTTGCGGCAACCTTGATGGGACGCCCGGTGACGTCGGAGTAAATCTGGAGCATCAACGGATTCTTGGCTGCGAGACCACCACAGGCGATCAACTCATCAATCGCAACTCCCTGTGAGGTGAATGCCTCGATTATTTGTCGCGTGCCGAAGGCTGTCGCCTCTAGCAGGGCACGATAGATTTCATGAGGTCGGGTGGCCAATGTTTGGCCAACGAGCAATCCGCTCAGGTCGGCGTCGACAAGCACGGAGCGGTTTCCGTTCCACCAGTCGAGGGCGAGGAGTCCGCTTTCAGCCGGTTTCAGTTTGGCTGCGTGCTGTTCGAGGTATTGATAAATGTCGAGCTTGGCTCGCTTGGCCGTTTGGCTAAGTTCTGCAGGAATCCCATTTTCGACATACCAGGCGAACACATCGCCAACGCCGGATTGACCCGCTTCGTAGCCCCAAAGTCCCGGAATAACCCCATCTTGAACGATGCCACATACGCCTTCGACTGGCTTCTCTCGTTTGGCTGCCAGTAGGTGGCAGGTACTGGTTCCCATGATCATGACCAGTTTTCCGGCTTCGGTGACGGTGCTGGCCGGCACAGCAGCGTGTGCATCGATATTTGCTGCAGCCACAGGAGTACCGGGGAGAAGTCCCATTTTTTTTGCCATTTTTTGTGTCAACCCGCCGGCGTTGCTCCCTAGTCCGATGATTTCGCCGCTCATTTTTTCGGCGACGACATCGGCTAGTTTCGGGTTGAGCGCCTTAAAAAACGCACGATCGGGGTAGGTCCATTCACCTTTTTTACGTGATCGCGTTATGCGCATGGCCTTGAAACCGGCTGCGGACAGGCAGCGTTTTTCGACTCCGGTCAATTGCCAAACCAGCCAATCGCCGGCTTCGATAAAGCGATCAGCCGCATCGTATACGTTGGGTGCTTCCCGCAAGGTTTCCAGTAGTTTGGAGAAGAACCATTCACTGGAATATTTACCGCCATAGGCGGTGATAAACTCCTCGTTGCGCTTGGCTCCGACCTTGTTGATGTCGTTGGCTTCAGGTTGTGCAGCATGGTGCTTCCAAAGTTTCACCCAAGAATGGGGAGAGTTGCGCCATTTTTTCTGTGAACAAAGCGGCGTCCCGTCTGCCAGGGTGGGCAGCATGGTGCAGCATGTGAAATCCGTCCCGATCCCGAGGACCTGTTCCGGCTTGGCCTTGGCCAAGCGCATGACCTTGGGAACCGCCTTGGTGAGGACGGCGATGTAGTCAGCTGGATCCTGCAGGGCGGTATGGGGCTGAGCCGCTTTTTGCTACCGGGCAGGGTTACTTCGATCACGGCATTTTTGTACGGGTGATCCGCCCACGCGACCTCCTCGCCAGTGTCGGCGTTGACGAGCAGGGCGCGACCGGAGAGCGTTCCAAAGTCGATGCCCAAGACATAACGGATTCCCTTGCGTCCTTTGGCCTTGGATTTCACGGGGAGCAGTGTGGCAAAGCCGCTTGGCATAGACAAGCGGGCGCTTGGCCAAGCGCACTTGAAACTGGCCAAGCGGCCGGTCGGCTGTTATCTCAACCGGAGCATGTTCGGCGAAATCAGAAATCAACAGGGGGAGAAAATCGACTACACGGTGCACGCCGGGGAGTCGCTTTCCGACTTTATCGCGATTATCGGCCACGGCGTGACCGGCAACAAGGATCGGCCATTTATCCTGGCCCTCGCTGAGGGACTCGAGGCGGCTGGCGTTCCGACCTTGAGAATGTCTTTTACCGGAAACGGCGACTCCGAGGGACAGTTCGTGGACTGCACGATCTCGAAGGAGACGGAGGATTTGGGAAGTGTGATTGATGCTGTGGGGGAGCGGAAGATTTGTTATATCGGCCACAGCATGGGCGGAGCGGTTGGGGTCAAGCGTTCGAGCAGCGATTCGCGCATCGACGCCTTGATTTCGCTGGCCGGCATGGTGCACACGCAGGAGTTTGCGCAGCGTGAATTCGGCGAGGAAACGCCCGATGAAGGCTGCATGTGGGAGGAGGAAAGTTGTCCGCTCTCAAGTACTTACATGAACGACATGGCATCGTTAAACTCGTTGGCCGATCTGGGTGCACAAATCAACGTGCCATGGCTGTTAGTGCACGGTACCGAGGATGATGTTGTCCCTATCGTTGATTCGAAAGACATCATCGCCAAGGCGACGAGTGCTCCCGAGTTTTTCCAGATAGCTGGGGCCGACCATGTATTCAGCGATGACGCCCTGCCGGCGATGGTGGCCAAGGTCGTTGAGTGGGTGAAAGCTCAGGCTGGTTAAGGCTTCTTTTTTGAGCCGAGCAGGGAAGGCAACGCCCAGAGGGCAGCCCCTAGAGCTGAGGCATAGGCGACGGCCGACAGCCAGCCAAAGTGGGTGACTGGTGGGAAACTCATCCAAAGCAGCGACAGCGAAAAACTGACCAAAATAAAGCTGGTACAAAGGATGGCTGGCCCCTTGGCCTCCAGTGCCATAACAAGAGCTTCATTTTCGGTGGAACCGTTTCGCTTGATGTTCAGCCAATGTGTTATGAGGTGAACAGCGTCATCGATCCCGATCCCGAGTGCCAACGCACCGACCATGACTGTCACAGAGTTGAGCGGCACCTGAAAGATCGCACCGACCAAAGCCAACACAGCTACTGGCCCCAGTCCAGTTGCGAGCGCCAAGATCCCCAGCCTGAACGACCTCCAAAGCAGCGTCATTATAGCAAACATTGTTACCGCAGTGATGCAGAGGCTGCCCAGTTGTGCATCGACCATATCCCTGTCCGCCTTGAGCACGGTATGTAGTCCGGCTTGTGCCGAGACTGAAACGGTTTCCGGCATGATCGCAGTGGCTTTGTCCTCAATGGATTTGAGGAGAGCGACGAATTCTGTGCTGGGTATGTCTGTCGTGCGCAAAATCAAATTCGCAGTCTGCTGCTTCTCATCACTAAGCGCTTGAAGGAATGGGTATTCGAACGCCTTCAATGCGAGAACGAAAATATTTAGGGTTAAAGTACTGGTTGGAAGGGTCAACTGGCCCGAATCGTCTCCAACCCAAATGCTATTCATCATCGCCATCAAGGACGCATAAGAATAGGTGCTGCTGAATTGTCCCTTACCTTCCGCATACTCCTGTACCTCCTGAAGTTTGTTTAGGAAGTCGAGTTGATTGATTCCGTTGGGCTTGTCTGTTTTGAAATCCATTTGTACGACGTTTATGCCGCCCATTCGTGAATCTATCATTTCTGCCATCTGCCGGCTATGGCTTTCGGGGGAAAGAAAAAAAATAGCGCGGATGTCTATATTTAGCCGATTCACAGCAAAGAGTGCCGGGATGAAAATTATCGCGGCCAAGGCAAAGGTCACCCAGCGGCAATTGGCAGCCGCTTGGCCAAGCGAGCCATAAAAGGATGTGGGGCGGGAGCCATGCACTGATTTAGGTAAAACGGCACTTGGCAAAAAACGGCAACCTAGCTTGAGTAACGACAGGCCCGGGCCGAACGACCAGACGAAAATAGTTCCAATACCTACTGTTCCGGCAAGGCCGAAATTTCGAACCTGCGACACCTCGCAAACCGCTAGTGATCCTAACCCGATGGCAGTTGTGATTGCGGCGAAAAGACTAGGCCAAAACACTGTTTCCAACATCGAGGAGAAACGTTCATCTAGGCCCAAGTCAGGGTCGGTTCTCCGCAGGGCCGTGAGTTGGTGAGTTAATAATGTGAGGTTGATTGAGGCCAACAACGGAAGCAGTAAAATATTATATGGAGTCAATGTGAAACCGGCCATGCGAAGGACACCCGGCAGTGCGGTAGTCAAAATCACCTCACTTATGAGCAGTAACAAAAGGCACGATAGCGAGCGAAAAGTCAGTGCCACTGCGATTAGAATACACAGTCCAGTGGTTGGGAGGACATAATAGAGGTCGTGGACGAACGCGTTGCTTAATTCTTCCGCGATGAACGGCAGCGCAATTATTTTCAACCGGAATTCTGGGGTGTCGAACGGCCGAAGTAATTTTTCGGTTTCGGATTGGAAGGCAGCTCTAAGTTTTGATTTGCTTAGATCTCGCTTGTAGGTTGCCGTGATGAGCGTGATTTTGCCATCGTGGGAGACCATGATGTTTCGAACCAGAGGATGGGTGATGGAGAAGTCACGAATACTTGCGATTTGTCCTTCTGACAGTTCGCCGGCTGGCACGAAGGGCACCATAGAAAACGAGAACCCTTTTCTAACAGGCTTGTACGAGTGCGTCAGGCTTTTGACATCCACCAGCCCGTCCTGCCCGGTGAGTGCATTACTCACATTCCGAATGTGATCAAACCCGGCAGGGGTGAAAATCTGGTCGCTCTCGATACTGATGATTAGAGCTGTGTCATCATTCAAGAATTCGGAGATTCGCTCGTAAGTCTCGAGGTGACGTCGGTCGGACTCGAGCAGCGTCATCGGGTTCGCATCGATGCTGACCTTGGTGCTCTGCCAGATCAGCCCAACGATGACAAAAAGGAAGGTGGCAAACAGAACTCCCGGAAACCGAACGAAAGGATTCCGGGAGGTGTTCATACCGGTCGGCTTGGGCGAGCGTTTATTTCAGCCACTTTGGTACACTTTCACTTTCCCAAAGCTGCTTGAGTGATTGGCGCTTGCGAACAACTTCCGCCCGATTGCCTTTCACTAAAACCTCCGCTGGAAACGCGCGGGTATTGTAGTTGGACGCCATCACGAACCCGTAAGCACCGGCGCTCAGCAGTGCGAGATGATCGCCCTCGCCAACCTTCGGCAGCATCCTGTTTTTGCAGAAATAATCACCGGACTCACAAATTGGCCCGACGACATCGGAGGAAAGTTGATTTTTCTTCAGATGGTCCCCGGGGCGCCGGGTGAGCGGCACGATTTGGTGGTAGCTGTCGTAAAGGGCGGGGCGGGCGAGATCGTTCATCGCCGCATCAACGATGACAAAATTCTTCACACCGGTTTGCTTCACGTACTCCACCCGTGTGACGAGGATGCCGCAGTTACCTGCGATGAAGCGGCCCGGCTCGATAAGGACCTTCAGGCCAAGCGGCTTGAGCAACGGGATGAGTTTGGCTGCGTACTTGGCCGGGGTGAGCAGATTTTTGCGCTTGGGCGAGCACCACCACTTGGCCTCGCCGCTTTCAAGTGCGGGATCGTAAACAATGCCAAGCCCTCCGCCGATGCTGAAAAACTCGATGTTGTATTTTTCGGCCAGACGCTTGGCCAGGGGTACAACTTTCTTAACAGCTTTTTCAAAAGGCCCGACCTCGGTGAGTTGTGAGCCGATATGCATCTGCACTCCGCGGATGAGCAAATTCTTTAGCTTGGATGCCCGCTCGTAAATGGCCTCCACTTCCTCAAACGCGATACCAAATTTGTTTTCGTAAGTGCCGGTCGTGATCTTGGCATGGGTCTTGGCG
>WTHH01000359.1 GCA_011523195.1 Verrucomicrobiales bacterium | reverse complement strand
GTCGAACGTGATGGCCACGCGTTTTTTGTTTTCCACCGCCCAATGCTGCAATTTAAGCAATTCGGCCTGCAGTCGGCGTTTCTCCGCCTCGTACGTCTGGCGGTTCAGGTCCCGATAAATCGAGTAGAATTTCTTCCTGACATAGTTGGCCCTAGACATCGCGCTCAGTCAATTTTCAGGGACCGTACGTAGCCCTTCTCCCAGACCAACCCGGACAGCGGCTTGGTTTCCGGCTTGGTGAAAAACGAAACGACCACTCCCACGATCGCGCACACGCTCAAGCCAAAACAGGCGCGCATAAACTTGTACTGCTTGGCCCCACCGAAAAGCCCTTCGCCGGCTTCGCCCATCGGCACACCATGCGCGAACGGCGTGATCACCTCCGGAACAAAGACCGACAGGCCAACCGCGAGCAGGCCAACCACCATGGTGGCCAGTGCCGCTGTTGCAGTGAATCGCTTCCAAAAGACACTCAACACGAACGTGACTACCAACGGCGGGGTCACTGCAGCAGTGAACGCCCCGTGCGCATTGTAAATCGAATCGAAATTCATGAACACCGGCACCATCGCGATGCCAACTAGCGTTGCGCCAATCGCGGTCAGTCGCGCCACCGACAGGCTCTGGCGATCGGTCATGTCTTTTTTGATGTACGGCTTGTGGATGTCGTTCACCCACACAGCAGAAATGGCGGTGATCAGCGTGTCGACCGTGGACATCAATGCAGCGATCATAGCGGCGAGTATCAATCCAAAGATGCCCGGCTGGCTGATAAGCTGCGTAGCGGCATAAAACGAATCGCTGGGAGCCAGCGTGCCGGGCAGATCGCCGTGATTGGCAAGAGACTTAGCCAGCCAACCCGCGCCGCCGACCACGCAAGCCGCCAGCGGCATGAGAACAACGAGGTGGGTCACGACCGCCTTTTTACAGTCCGCATACGATCTCGCAGACAGGTAGCGCATGATCGTGCCCTGATGCAGAAAACCAAACATGATCGAGTTGGCCAAACCATCCTGCCAGAAAATGCCGACGCTCGGAAAACCGGGATCATCATTGAAATTATGAAACACCTTTCGGTCGTCGCCCGGCAAGTGATCCCAAAAAACTTCGAACCCACCCAGATAACCGATACCAAGGCCAAGGATTAAAAAACCGGTGATCAGTAGCATGATACTCTGGAACAGGTCGGTCATGATCACACTCGTCTGCCCCCCTCGCGAGACGTACGATACTGAAACCACAGCCACCAGCACGGCACCCCAAAACGTTTCCCATCCCAGCAGGTTGTTCAGCACCTTGCCCATCGTGAAGAGATTCACGCCGACGTAGCCGACCATGTAAACGAGCAGACAAATCGTAGCCCAAAAACGAACCTTCGAGTTGAAGCGCCTGCCAAAATACTCGGGAATGGATGTGATCCTCGAGAAATACAAAATCGGCAGCCAGCAAAACAGCAGCAGCGGGAAATAGATCCAGTCGTTGCTGTACGTCTGCGTGCTGGACAATCCATACTCATAGCCCTTGCTCGAGTATTTCAGGAAACTGTACGAGCCGATCGTCGTGGCCACCATACTGAACGCGATCAACCACCAGGCGAACTTTCGACCACCGAAAAAGAAGTCATCCGTCGACTTCATGTTTCGCCCGAAAAATGCACCCAGCACCACGATGATCAGGAAGTACCCAATCATGATCGCGTAGTCGATCGTTGCTCCGCGATAGCCTTCCCCGGGATCAACCGCCGCCTCCGCCTTCGGGGTTGGGTTATACGGCAACGATTCCGCCGACGGCATGCCGGGCGCCTTGTATTGGAGAAACGCCTGCAGGATGAAATAAAACGAGACGACTCCCAGCACGAGGCATAGGTTTCGTCGACCGCTCCCGCTCAAGCCAAGACTGCCCTGCCGCCAGGCCAGCACCGCGCCGAAGGCAAAGATCACCCCACCCAAAACGAAATTGTAAACAAAAGGATCCATGCGCTTGGTTTGCTTAATGCTTCTCCCGATCGCGCTTGGCCAAGCGCGA
>WTHH01000561.1 GCA_011523195.1 Verrucomicrobiales bacterium | reverse complement strand
GGCTGACTCAGCGGCAAACCCCGCGCCAACAAAACCAAGTGTTGCCAGCAGACAAAAGGCGTTTCGGATGGGCTTCATAACAGATCAACTTATTTCGCCCCGGAGGCTAATCACCCGCTTGGCCAAGCGAAAGGCAAAAACTACGGTGTCACCGTGCGGTAAAACCGCGTGCCTCCGGCCGGTGCCGCTGGGACGCTGACTTCCACCGGCTTGGCCAAGCCCTCGACCAGTCTGAACACCTTCCACTCGTTCAGGTCGGTCGACTGCTCGATACGATAAAGCTGACCTTTCTGCCCGGCGATCACCAGCACCGGGGCGCCGCCCTTGGCCAGGCGCGAGGTGAGCGCGGGCGGTTTTGGCGATAGCGGCAGCACACCCGACTCAAGGATCAGCCCAGCCCGGCCGGCGAAGACGAACCGGCGGTCGCCAGTAAACCAAGCGCAATGGCGATACGTCGCGAAACGTGCAGGTGAAAAATCAGTTCAAAAAACATGGATCGGATCAGGCTCAGTTGACTACGGCAATGTAGCAAACGGCAAAAAAAACATCACACAATTTCCCCTTGGCCGGCGCTTGGCTTGACTGCGCTTGGCCAAGCGTTACCGTTTCCGCGCCGAAAATGAGCGACACAATCTATCCACGAAGCCCGTACGAGACGATGGACGGCTGGGTGCACCTGCCCCGCCTCGTCGACAAGATCCGCCTGCACGAATCCGGCCAACTCCTCGAGGATTACCAGCCGAACTACCTGCACAAAGGGTTCGACCTCGCGTGGTTTGAGGCCAGCGGTGTCGCCCCCGACACACTCGTCGAGGTGGTCAAAAACTCCATTACCGACGGACAGGTCAGCGACTGGGTGAAGGCCAACGTGAACAAAACCGATGCCGACAAGGAAGCCCTGAGCACCAGCCTCCTCAGTTACGGCACCGAGGGCGCACTGCTCGAACGGTTGATCCAGCGCAAAGCCGAGTCCGGCCTGCAGGATCGCGACGATATCCAGTGCATGTTCCAGTACATCGACGCCGACGAGGGACGCGGCTGACCCAGGCGTGAGGGCAGCATTCAAGGAATGGGCCGTCGTGATCGACGCGCTCGGGAGCGGTGAACAAATCATCATCCTCCGCAAGGGCGGCATCCACGAGGGACGCGGCGGCTTTGAGGTCGACCAGCCGGAGTTTTGGCTCTTCCCCACCCTATTCCATCAACAGGGCGACTCCGTCACCGCAGGCGCAGCCGAACGCTTTCGCGAAATCGCCGATGAATTTCCGCCTGAGGACACCCTCCGCCTCGAGTACTTCGCCACCGTGGCCGACTGGCGCAAACTCGAAAACGAAGAGGCCGCCCTGCGCCTCGACGGCCAGCACATCTGGAAGGAGGACGTCGTCCGCGAACGATTCTCGTGGGGCCGCGAACAGGGCATCTTCGCCCTCGCCGTACGCGTGCATCGCCTGCCGCAGCCAGTCGATCTCCCAATGCTCAAGGAATACGGCGGCTGCAAATCGTGGATCGACCTCGACGAGACGCCCGCCACCGAAGACCCCACCCCCGTCCTCGACGATCTCGCATTCGAGACCAAACTCGACGCCTTCCACAAAGCCCTCGACTAAAAACAGAGGGACCAGCCGGCGAGTCCGGATCAGGGGATCATTGTCACTGCACCAGCGACAGCGGAAATCAAAAGCAGCAGGAGGACCGCCCGGGGCTTGGCCAAGCCGGCCCGGACGAGGCGGTGGGAGAAATGATTATTGTCCCCGACCCAAACCGCTTGGCCAAGCCGGCGCCGAATGAGGATCACTGAAACGAGGTCGGCCAGAGGAACGAGGAGCACCAGCAGCGGTGTGCCGACAAGCCACTTGTGCGGGTTGGCCGCCGAGTAAAAGTCCGGGAGGATAGCCAACACGGCGAGAAGAAACCCGACGATATGGCTACCACCGTCGCCCAGAAAAACGCCACCCTTCGGGAAGTTGAACGGCAAAAAACCAGTCAACGCGCCGGTGAACAAAAACGCCAGCGACGCCACGAGGTACTGCCCTTCAAGCCCGGCGTGCCACGCGAAGAACCAGCCGCCGATCAGCCCAAGTCCCGGGCAGAGGCCATTCATGTTGTCCTGAAAATTGACCGCGTTGGTGACGGTGAGAATCCAAAGCACAGTTATGGTATAGCTGAAGACCGGGCTTTCGACAAAGATTGTTACGCGGATCCCGCTCGCCGCAACGACCAGCGCGATGAGCACCTGCCCGAGGAATTTCCATCTTGGGGAGAGATCGCGTTGGTCGTCGAGAATGCCGAGCACTAGCATGGCTACCGCGCCGCCAAGGATGGCGGCCAACTGCCAGCCGCGCCGGGAGAGGCCGTGGGAAACGGCATTTGCAAACGGCTCGGGCAGCGAGCCTAGCGCGGACCAGAGGCTGGCGGCGAGGATCGGCAGCGCGAGGCCGGTCATCACTGCCAGGCCGCCGGCCAGAGGCACGGGGGTGTCGTGGATTTTCCGGTGGCCGGGTGCATCCATCAGGCCAACCCGCAGGCACCACCGCCGCCACAACGGCAGCGAGGCGGCCGACAGAGCCGCCCCCCCGATGAGTGCTAAAAGATAGAGCCCGACCGGAAACATGATCCGGCGCTTGGTTACGGAAAAGCCGGGCGCAGGTCGAGCCTCGATCCCCCGCTGGTTCTGCTGGACAGGGGGCGAACGATATGCACCATCCGCCTCACGCATGAACAGTCTCAAGCGAAACGCATTATGGTGCGTCATGGGCATTGCCGCAGGGTTCTCCCTGCCGGCGAATGCTGCCGATGACGCGGATTTGATTGCAAAGGGCAAGGCGCTCTTCCAGGCGAAGATCTGTTTCACCTGTCATCAGGTGGACGAAAATGTGCCCGCCCCGGCCGGTATCGCCATGAAGGCGCCCAAGTTCATGGGCAATTTCTGGGGCAAAAAACGGGCCGTCACACTGGGCTACGGCGGCAAGGATGCCGAGGTGGTGTTTGACGAGAAGTACTTCATCGAGTCCATCCGCAAGCCGATGGACAAGGTGGCCAAGGAGTCCTCCGCCCCGATGCCGCCGCCCCCGGCCGTTAACGACGAGGAGATGAAGGCGCTGGTCGCCTACGTCCGCGCGCTGAGTGATGGCTCTGCCGGGGACGCCGACGAGGGCGGCCTTATTGCCAAGGGCAAGATCGAGAATTTCTCTTTCGCCGCCTACAAGGGTAGCTGGGACAAACTGCCGGATTTTTCCAAGCTCAAGCCATTCAAGACTGGCAAGGCGCAGAGCGGCACGGCCGATCCCGGCCTCGCTGAAATTTCGGAAAACTTCGGCGTGGTGTTCGAGGGACAAATTGCCATCGAGAAAAAGGGCAATTACAAATTCAAGCTTGGGTCGGACGACGGATCGAAGCTCTACATCAACGACAAGGTTGTTGTGGACAACGACGGCGTACACTCGATGAAAGTCGTGGAGGGCAGCGTTGCGCTCGAACCGGGCAAAGCCAAGCTTCGGCTGGAATATTTTGAGAAAGGCGGTCAGGAAGAACTGGCGCTGGACATGTCCGGCCCTGGCATCAAGCGGTTGCAGTTGGCCAAGCAGATCATCAAGCCCAAGAGCAGCGGCAAGCAGCCTTTCCCGACCGGCAACCCGATCGACATCACCGGCGAGGCGCGCATTTACCGCAACTTCATCGAGGGAGCGAGCCCGCGCGGCATCGGCGTCGGCTACCCGGAGAAGGTAAACCTTTGCTTCGACGCGAATACCATGCAGATTGCGATGCTTTGGCATGGCGCGTTCATCGACGGGGCAAAGCACTGGAACGGCCGCGGCCAAGGTTTTCAGCGGCCGTCCGGCCACTATCTGATCAACCTCAATCGCGACCAGCCGTTTGCGCAACTTGAGAGCGATGATGCCGCCTGGCCCCAGGCCGAGGGCCGCGACACCCGGGCCAAAGGCATACGCTTCCGGGGTTACTTTCTCACTGGCGAACAACGCCGACCGATCTTCGGCTACAAAGTAGGCGATAACCTGAATGTGGCTGACTACGCTGAACCGCAGGCAGGCGCCCTGCCCTCCATCGTTCGAAACCTCCGCATCCGCGGCAACGGCGAAGTAACCTACCTCGCCGCAGCAGCCAACGAGATCACCATGAAGGACGACGGCTACATCGTCGGCGACTCGATGCTCAAGGTCAGCTTCCCGGAGATTGGCGATCTCCAGCCGAATATTCGCGAAAACGCCGGGCGCAAGGAGCTGATCATCAAGCTCAACGTAGACGGTCGAGTCACACTCAAGCAGCTCTACGAGTGGAAACTGTAATCCCGCAAAAACAGAAAGGAATTTAAGAAAATGAAAAAAATCACACGCATCACACTTCTGGCCGGATTTGCGCTTGGCCAAGCGCTTGGCCTGCAGGGCGCCGACCCGGTCGAGTCCGACTATTACCAGATCGACCAGATTCCGATCCCTGATGGAGTCGTGCTCGAGACCAGCGGCATCGAGATGCTGCCCAACGGCAAGCTCGCCGTCTGCGGCCGCCGCGGGAACGTCTACGTTCTCACCAACCCCTTCGGTAAACCGGAGGAGGTCAAGTGGACGCTCTACGCCGAAGGCCTTCACGAGCCGCTGAACCTCGCCTACGATGACGGCTGGCTTTACTGCACCCAGCGCGGCGAAGTCACCCGCATGCGGGACACCAACGACGATGACCGTGCAGACATCTTTGAGACAGTCAATGACGGCTGGGGCATCACCGGCGACTACCACGAATACGCCTTTGGCACCCGGCCAGATCCCGATGGCAACATGTGGGTTGTGCTTTGCCTCACCGGCTCGTTCTCCAGCCAGATCGACTACCGCGGCTGGTGCGTGCGCATCACTAAAGAGGGCGAATTGATCCCAACCGCCAGCGGCATCCGCTCACCGGGCGGCATCGGCCTGAATCATCTGGGCGAAGCCTTTTACGCCGACAATCAGGGTCCGTGGAACGGCTCCAGCTCGCTCAAGCACATCCCGGTCGGCTCATTTCAGGGCCACCCCGGTGGCTGGCGCTGGTTCGACCTCGACGCGGTGAAGAAAATCATGAAGCGCCCGGCCAACGAGCCGAAGTCCGACAGCCGTTACCCTGCCGAGCGCGGGCGCGTGAAGGAACTCACCCCGCCGGCGCTGGTCTTCCCGCACGGCGTGCTGGGTAATTCCACCAGCGGTTTCGCCTACGACAGCAACGGCAAATTCGGGCCGTTCAAGAATCAACTGCTCGTCTGCGACCAGACTTTTTCCGTCGTCAATCGCGGCTTCCTCGAGAAGGTCAATGGAGTCTATCAGGGCGCTGCATTTTCGTTCCTAAAGGGCTTCGGCTCTGGGAACATCAGCGCGTATATGCACCCTGACGGCACGCTGTTCATCGGTGGCACCGACCGTGGCTGGGGGGCACGTGGTGGCAAACGCTTCGCACTCGACCGCGTCACATGGAAAGGCAAGGTGCCTTTCGAGATTCACGAGATGCGAGCCAAGTCGGACGGGTTTGAGCTGACCTTTACCCACGAGGTCGACGCCAAGACTGCCGGTGACCTTTCGTCCTACAGTATGAGCGCGTACACCTACATATACCAATCGAAGTACGGGAGCCCGGTTGTGGACAAGCTCACCCCAAAAGTGATCGGCGCGGAGGTTACCGGCCCGAAAAAGGTGCGTGTCACGGTGGACAAGCTCACTAAGGGTCACGTCCACGAACTGCAGGCCAAGGGCGTACGTTCGCTGGACGGAAAACCGATCCTGCACCCGATCGGGTACTACACCCTCAACGAAATTCCGCCGGCCGAGGTCAACTAAAGCATCTCCGAAAGGGAGGACTTAAACTTCCGATAACAGACCGCGAACAATACTGCGGTCGGTATCAGCGCGAATGTCGATGCGGCCATCTGCGCGCCCTGCGATACGCTTTGGCTGACATCGTACAGCTTGGTCAGAGCCAGTGGCAGTGTTTTTTGCGATTCTGTGGTCAACATATACATCGGGACGAGATGCTCGTGCCAGGCGAGGATGAAGTGGATCATCCCGTAACTTAGAAGTGCCGGCCATACGAGTGGCAGCATCGTGAGAAACACACGTAACTCGGGCGCGCCGCACACCCGTGCCGCCTGTAGGTATTCATCCGGTAGCTGGCGGAAAACCTGCGTGAAATAAATTACCCCAAGACCGGTGACCACTCCGGGCAGAATCACCCCGAACAGCGAGTCGCTCAGGCCAAGCGTGTTTGCCCACGAAAACAACGGCCAAGCAAAGAGCTGGCGGGGAATCAGGATCAACGCGATCGCCAATAAGAACAGCACACGTTTTCCCCGGAACTGAAACCGCGCAAACGCATAGCCAGCCATTGATGAGAGGGCGACCGCACCAAGCGCTTGGCCAAGTGACACCAGCAGCGAATTCCCGAATACATCCCAAAACGGAACCCATTTACCTACCAGCAAATCGCGTACGTTTTGCATGCTGAACTCGTTCGGGAAAAATGTGTCCGCAATCCCGCTCCAATACTCGGTTTCGAGCGGCTTCATCGGCCACAAACGAAGCGGTTGGTAAATTTCGCGATTGGTCTTGAAGATGCCGAAAACCATCCACAAAAACGGGTACAACACCGCCAACAAAAACGGCAGAAGAAGAAGCGACGAAACGATTCGTCGAAGCAACCCCGATTGTGTCGGATTGGCTTGGCTCATGCGATTCGCCTCCGCAAAAATAAAAACGCCCCCATGACTGCCAGCATCACCGGCAAGAGGCTGATGCTGATGGCCGACGCTGTGCCGTACTCAAGGAACTGGGCTTTTTGATACACGTACGTGATGGTCAATAAACCGGCATCCGCCGTGCCACCGGAGCCACCCAGCAGCACGTACGCCCCGGAGAAAAGCGAGAAGCCATCCACCATAAGATAGACGGCCACGAACAACAAAACCGGCCGTAGCTGCGGCAGGGTGACATGCCAGAAATGATTCCAACGACTGCGAGTCGCCAGTCGGGCCACCTCATAGTAGACCCGCGGGATGCCCTCCATCCCGGCGAGAATGAAAAACGTCATGAAACCCGTCCAGCGCCACACCGTCTGCAGCACCAATCCGGCAAGGATGAAATCCTGATCCTTCAGCCAACTGATCGGCGCTTGGCCAAGCGGCAGGACGATTAGCTGGTTCAGCAGGCCGTACTTCCCGTGAAACACCATGAGGAACAACACCGCAAGCACCGAGGGCGGCGTTAGTGCCGGCAGCAACAACGCGAACGTCAGCACCGGCCGCAGGCGACGAAACGTCGATCGAAGCAGATGCGCCAACCAAAGCGAAAGCGGCACGATCACAACGATCGACGCCAGCGTGTAAACGAAGCTGTTGCGGATGGCCTTGAAGAATCGTTCGTCCTTGGCCAGTGAGTAGTAGTGATTCAGACCCACGTACTCCGCTTCACCAAAGCCATTGGCCTGAAGGCTCAACTTTACTCCGCCGGCTAGCGGCACGAACCAAAAGATGATCAGGAAAAGAAGAAACGGGAGCAGAAATAAAAACGGCGTCCAACCCACACCGGCGTCGGCCCTGGGTGTAGGCTGGGCGCTCGCTTGCATCGTACTACGAATCAGAATCCGGGCTCGGCTGCTTCGAGCATGGTCTTCATCTTGTCGACCACCTCGGCCGGCTTCAGTTCACCGTAAATGAGGGAGTTAAAAAATGTCTCCTGAAACAGGAAGATCGCCTTGGCACGATTCGGGTGGCCAACCACCTCCGGCACCTCGGGCGAGAGTTTAACGAGCAGTTCGCCAAACTTTTGGTTACTGAAAAACTCGTTCGGCTGCAGCAGGCGCTCGTCCTTCCACGCCGGCGTGTAGGCGGGGAAACTGTTCCCGTCGAGAAAACGGCGCGCGTTGGATTCCTTGTTGGTGATGACGAACTCGATGAATTTCCACGCCGCATCCG
>WTHH01000426.1 GCA_011523195.1 Verrucomicrobiales bacterium | reverse complement strand
GCGCCACTCCGGGTGCGTCACGCACCCGGAGTGGCGCCGCGCGTGAACTTCGTGCGCTTGGCACTTCCGTCCGGCAACAGCCCCTCGGACACACCGGCGCGCTGGCGCTTGTAGTTCATGGTGGCGAACTCGATGCCCTCGGCGGTGATCAGCGTGATTGTCCCGCCCTCGGTCGGCAGCGACAGATCGACGTGGTAGGTGCCGGATTTCATGTCGAGCCGCACACGTTGATGGCCCCTTGGCGGGATGGCGGCGATGCGGTTCAGTCCACCGATCTCCTGCCCCACCCGGATGTGCAGGCCGGTGATGAGTGCAGGCGCGGTGGGATGCGGGTTGTAAAGCTCGATCCAGTCACTTCCGCCCTTCTCCGGGAAGGCCAGCCACTCGTTGATGACCAGCGCGGTCGTGTCGGCCAGTACGACCGATTGGTTTGCTGTGCCGAAGGTCGGGCGGCCAAGCGTCCAGCCGTTGTTCGCACGGATGATGGATCCGTGGATGCGACCAAAGGTAACGGCGTCCACACGGCGACCATCGGCATCAAACAACGCCACCGAGTCTCCCCCCTGGCCAAGGCCAAAGTCGGCACGAATGCCGTCCGCATCCCCCGGGCCACACCAGATGCCCAGCAGGCCCGCTTGGCCAAGCGATGCCCCCTTGGGCAACGTGAACTTGTTGCCACCGCCATCGCGAAGCACCCAGCCCTCGAGGTCGACCTCCGCTTGGCCAAGGTTTCGCAGCTCAATGAAATCCTGCTCGGAGCCGTCCGCCGATCGGACATGCACCTCGTTGATGATCACGGCCGGAGCGCCGACGCCGGCTCCCGCCTGGCCAGGCGAACCGGCCTTGGCCGCGCTGGACGCCCAGTTGGACGCCGCGCCGGGATCAGCCAACAAATCGATCAACTCCAGCGAATGACCGTCGCCGTCGGCCAGTCTTGGCCAGGCGCCGCCGTCGCTAAAGTCCACCTCAACCACCCGGCGCCAGTTCATGTCGAACAGGGTCAACCGCTCGCCACCATTGGACAGACTGCCCTTGAACCAGCCGTAGACCGGCAGCCCGGGGTAGCGGAGTTTGAACGCGTCGGGGTAGTCGTCCGATGCCAGAACGATATACTGACCGGGGGCGATCGTCGCGTCGCCGTCGAAGGTGTAGTCGATACCGTCGAACCGGTACCAGCCAAGCGGCACCTCGGAGTCGCCGCTGTTGTGCAGCTCCACAAACTCGTACTCACTGCCACCCGGCGGATTGTACATGATCTCGGTAAGGCGCAGCGGTGTCCCGGCGCGACCGGACTGGAATTGATGCTCCACCAGAGCGCTCCACTGGCCGCCGTCCATCGTGCGCGCGCGGACGACGCTGTCCTTCGTCAGCTTGATCGGCGACTCGTACTTGATGGCACCCTCAGCGAACTCCGCGCCGGTGCGCTTGCCGATCGACATCTCGGCGTTGATGAGCATGTCGGAGCTGCCAAGGCCGGCGTTCAATCCGTGAATCGCGAGGATGTTGTTTCCTGTTTTCAATTCCTTGACGAACTTGGAGACATCAAAAACGGACCACGACACGGCGGCCGAGTCGTCGTGCTGCCCGGTGGCGCCGGCGTTCCAGCGCGGACTCGTCGTGCCGTTAGCCCGGGCGATGCGAACGCCGTTGAGGAATGCGACAAACCCGTCGTCATACTTCATCCGGAGCATCAAGAGGTTGGCGTCCTTCCGATCCTTGGCCGACACGCGTAACGGAATGCGGACAAACACCGACTGGTTGACGCCGTTCATGTCTGCGTCCACGTCGATGCCGATGTGCGGCCGATAGTCGTTGTTTTCGTCGTACCCGACCCCGTCGTTGCCGGATTCCCAGTCATCGTGGTCGAACGGCTCATCGCCACCGTGCCAGTCTGTGCCGAGTTCGCTCCCGCCGTTGTCCACCGACGGAACGAGCGCCCACTTTTCAGCATCGCCAGAGAAAATGGTCTTGCCACTCTCAGCCACGGCGCCCGGCTTGCGCGGATCGGATCCGTCGAGCGTATAATAA
>WTHH01000015.1 GCA_011523195.1 Verrucomicrobiales bacterium | reverse complement strand
CGCCTGGCCAACGGCGAGCACGGAGCACACGCGATCCGCAAGGGGCCGGACGGCTGGCTTTATCTCGTCGGCGGCAACGACACCGGCTTCACGCCCGGCCAGTTTAATTCGCCGCAATCGCCACTCAAGAAAACCGAAGGCGGCGCGATCATTCGATTTTCGCCGGACGGCAAAACCTTTGAGGCGTTGTCGTGCGGCTTTCGCAATCCATACGATTTTGACTTCAACTGGCGGGGCGACCTTTTCACGTACGACAGCGACACTGAGCGGACGTTTTACCTGCCGTGGTACATGCCGACCCGGCTTTATCACGCGGCCATCGGAGGGCATCACGGCTGGCGGATGCCTGGCTACAAGCGCAGCTGGGCGCGGCCCGGTTACTACGCCGACACCGTGCCGATGCTGGACAAGATCGGCCGCGGCTCCCCCACCGGCGTCGCGGTTTACAGCCACCGATTGATCCCGAAGGAAATGCAGGACGGGGTGTTCCTCCTCGACTGGACGTTTGGCAACGTCTGGTTTTATCCGCTGCGCCCCGCGAACGCCTCCTATCAGGCGCCGCCGCAACTGTTTATCTCCCCGGTGGGCACGGACGGGTTTGCTCCAAGCGACATCGAGGTCGGGCGCAATGGGGAAATTTACATCTCGATCGGCGGCCGGGGAACGAAGGGGTCTGTTTTTCGTGTTGTCCCGACGCCGGAAAATCGTAATCACCCCAACAACCGCCCACCGGCGATGGACACTCCGCTCGACAAGGTCCTAAACGCACCGCAGCCGCTGGCCGAGTGGTCGCGCGCGCGGTGGCAACCGTTGGCCCGGCAGATCGGTGCCGGCCCTTTCGTCGAGGCAGCCCTCAACCCTGCGCGCAAAACAAAACCCCGCGTCCGCGCGATCGAGGTGCTGACGGAAATGTTCGGCGGACTCGAAGCGGAGACCGCAACCCGGCTGACAGCCGATGGCTCCCACGATGTCCGGGCGCGAACCGCGTGGGCGATCAGTCGTTTCCCCGAACATAACACGGCCCAACTGATCGCCCGGCTAGCACTGGATCCGGAGGACTATGTGCGAGTCAAGGCACTCGAGGCGATGCTGCACCTGCTCCCGACCGACCCGGCGCAGTCCGCGAAATGGCACAAGGCACTGCAGCAGAATTTCAATCGGCCGAGCATTCGAGCGCGACTGATCAGCGCCCGATTGGCCAGTCAGTTGCCGGAATCAAGTTGGCAGAAAATCGATCACGGAACATTGACAACGCAGGGGAAAATCACGGCGGCCACAGCGGCGATCTGGCGCAGCCCGGCCACTGAACTTCACGCAGGAGTCGTCCGACGCTTGCTGCCTTTAATTGACATCAACCAGCCCGCGAGCCTCAACCTCGATCTCGTCCGGACGATCATCCTCGCGCTAGGCGACTACAATCTCGAGCAGCCAAGCCGCGAGTCGTTCACCGGCTACGAGGTGCCATTCTCGCTTGCGGCCCATCCCGGGCTGGCCAGCGCTATCGCCACTCAGGCTGCGCCATTGATGGACTCGCTGCACCGGGATCTCCATCGTGAAGCCGGGCGCCTGCTCGCAATGATCAACGTCGATCAACCCGAACTGAGCGTGAACCTGCTGGGCACCATTACGCCTGCGACAGATCCGGTGGAGGATTTTCACAAGTTGATCGTCACAGCCAAGCTGCCGTCGACCGTGCCCGATGCTGACCTACCCCAACTGGCCGACGCATTGATGGGGCTCGACACCAAACTGCAAAGTGGGGGGACGCGGCCCAAGCTAAACTGGACGATGCGTTTTGTGGACATCGCCCAGGCGCACGCGTTCAAGCAGCCCGGCTTGGCCAAGCGACTGATTGCCCACGACAATTTTCCCAGCGGCAGTCACCTAGCCTTCGCCCGATCGCTGGACGGCGATGAACGATCCGCAGCAGCCAGGCGCTACCTTGATGCCGTGAAAAACGACACGGAGTTCGTTTGGTCGACTGACCTCATCGATTTGCTCGACGCCCTGCCGACCGGGGACACCCTGCCGGCGTTGCGCCAACAGTGGCCCAAGCTTGGCCTGCGACCGGCGCTCCTGCAGCGCTTGGCCAAGCGCCCGGCAGCAGAGGATCGGCCCCTGTTTTTGGATGCCCTTCTTTCACGCGACCAGAACGTCGCAAACAAGGCGTTGGCTGCGCTGAAACAACTTCCGGCGAGCGATAGGCCAAGCGACTGGGCGCCGCTGTTGCGCAAGCTGCGACGCGAATGCGGCCCCAAGGGCAAGGCGGGAACCCGAAAGGAAATCGCTGCGCTGCTGGCCAAGTGGAGCGGTCGCGCCATTGCAGAGGTGCAGGAGAAAAGCAAACAGCCGGCCGATCTACTCGCAGCGTGGCAGCCGGTTTTCGACTGGTTCAACGAGGCACATCTGGAACTCGCGACGGCCGCCGCCGGCGCCGGACTCGTCGATGCCGCCAAGTGGGAGGCCACCCTCGCCGAGGTGGACTGGGAAACTGGCGACTTTGCCAAGGGGCAGCGGCTCTACGTCAACCGCGCCTGTCAGGGTTGTCACTCGGACTCCGGTGCGCTTGGCCCGGGGTTGAGCGGTGCGGCCAAGCGCTTTTCCCCGGGGGATTTGTTCCGGGCGATTTTGTTCCCGAACCGGGACATCTCGCCGCTGTACCGGTTCAACGAATACCGGCTGCGAAACGGCGACGTGCACGTGGGACGCACGGCGTTTTACGCCGCGGACGGAGTCGTGCTGCGTACCGGAGCGGGGATCGTGCGACTGGATCAGGCGGAAATCATTTCACAACAGGCAAGCGAACGCTCGATCATGCCGGAGGGTCTGCTTGAGGGGTTGAGTGAGCGCGACTTGGCCGACCTGTACCAGTACCTGAAATCACTCTGAGCGGAAAAGCAGTCGGGCGATCGCCGGCAGCAGCACAATGGCGCAAACCATGTTCATCAAAAACATGAACATCAGCAGAATGCCCATATCGACCTGGATTTGCAGCGCGGAAAACGCCCACGTGCCGACGCCGACGGAGAGCGTCAAGCCGGTGAACACGATGGCGCTGCCAGCCTGGGTCATAGCGGCGTCCATCGCCTTCGTGAACGCCAGCCCTTTTTTGCGTTGCGCCAGAAAACAACTGAACAGGTAAATCCCGTAGTCCACCCCCTCGCCCACGCCCAGCGCCACCACCGGCAGCGTCGAGGTCTTCAGGCCGATGTCCATCCACAGCATCAGCGTATGCGCGAGCACCGACACCAACGCGAGCGGAAGAACGATGCAGATCACGATCCTGACCGAGCGGAAGCTGGCGTAACAAAGCAGGATCACCGCAGCGAAAACATAAATCAAAATCGGGAACTGCGCCTCCCGCACGACCTCGTTCGAAGCCGCCATGACGCCGGCGTTGCCACCGGCCAGACGGAAGCGAATCTTTTCCCGACCGTGCTCGGTGTCGAACGCCTTCACCGCAGCGACCACCTGCCGGAGCGTCTCCGCCTTGTGATCCTCGAGGAACACCATCACCGGCAGCACGCTGCCGTCGAGGTTGGTCAGGCCGGTTGAAGTCTCCACGCGGCCCACCGACTGCGCGAGCATGGCCTTGTTAAACGGAAGCACCTGCCACTTGAGACTGCCCTCGCTGTAGCCGGAGTTGATTTTACGCGCCATACCTGCCAGCCCCAGCACGCTCTTTACGCCCTCGACATTTTTCAGGTGCCACTCGAAGCGGTCGAGCAGTTCCATCACTTCGTAGTCGACCGAGCCATCCTTCACCGTCTCGGTAAACGCGACCAACACATCGACGCCGAGGTTGAAGTTCTCCGTGATCACCGCCGTGTCCCGATTGTAGCGGGATTCGGGCCGCAACTCGGGCACGCCCTGATGCAGGTCGCCTACCTCGACACGGGCCGCCTGATCGAAGCCAAGCACAAAAAGAATCGTACCGACGATCACCAAACCCTTGGCCAATCGCGGCCGCGTGACCAAGGCCACCCTGTGCCAGAAGACTACCGTCTTTTCCTTGCGCCTGGCCACCCGCTCGCGGTAGCCGGCCCTTGGTTTGAGGTAGGACAACATCAACGGCAGCAGGATAAGGTTGGTCACGATAATCGCCGCCACACCGACGCTGGCCGCGATGGCCAGCTCACGGATGGTCGGCACCGGGATGAGAAGGATAGTGATGAAGCCGATGGTGTCGGTCAGCAGTGCCACGCCGCCGGGAACCAGTAGTTCGCGAAACGCGGAACGCGCTGCCTCAACCGCATCCACGCCCTCAAACAATTGATTGCGGAACACGCGCACCATCTGCACTCCGTGACTCACGCCGATGGCAAAGACGAGAAACGGCACGAGGATCGACATCGGGTCGATGCCATATCCCATCAGGTGCAGTGTACCAAGCTGCCACACCACGGCCGCCAGCGAGCAGCTCATCGGCAGTACGGAAAACAAAAACGACTGCGAGTAGAGCCAGACGAGTAGCGCCGTGATGACGATCGTGATGCAAAAAAACGTGATTGCGTTTAGCGCCCCGGAGCGGACATCGCCCATCACCTTTGAGAACCCGATGATGTGCACCCCGGTTTTGTCGTCCTCGTACTTGCCGCGCAGCGCCTCCAGTTCGCTGGCCACGGCAAACGTGTCCAGCGGTTCCTTCGTGTCAGGATCGATCTCGAACAGATTGGCCATCACCATCGCCCCGTTGAATGAATCGGTCACAAGCCGGCCCATGTAGTTGGATTTGAGCGCGTTCTCCCTTACCCTAGCCAGACCCTCGGGGGTGGTTTCAAAATCCGCCGGCACCACGTTACCTCCAGAGAACCCATCTTCAACCACCTCGGTGAACCGAACGTTGGGCGTGAACAGCGACGTCACACTTTCCTGTCTCACCCCGTGCATGGCGTAGACTTCATCCGTCAACGCCTCGAGCTTGTTGAAATAGTCCGCCGTGAAGACGTCGCCCTCCTTCACAACCAATGCCACGATCACCCGGTTGGCTCCGCCGAACTCATCCTGATACTTGCGAAACGTCTCGATGTACTCGTGCTGCTGCGGCAGTTGTTTTTCAAATCGTGCATCGACCTTGGTCTGTGTGGCGAACCCGAACAGAACCGCGGTCAATACGAGGAACAAGACAAGAAAGCCGAGCCGGTGACGAAACAGCCATTCTTCAACCGTTGCCAAAAGGGTGGGCTTCGTCATTGCTCAGTTCCTTTCGCCAAGTCAAATGGTTGCAGACGGATGATCCCCCGGTCAGTAGTCACCAACAGGCCACCGTCGCCCGCCTCCCAAAGGCTGATCGGCTTCGCCGCCTTATCCGGTAATGGAACGACGGAAAACGATTGCCCACTGTTTTCACTCAGCAACAGTTCACCGGCACCGGCTGTCAGCACCATCCGACCGTCGCGCAAAGTTGTCCCACCATGCAGGAGGGCGTTCGTCCGGGTCTCGATTTTTTGCCAAACGGCTCCGTCCTCGCTCCGTAAAATATTCCCGCGCAATCCGAACACCACCGCCCCGCGCTTGGCCAATGGCAAAGCCCCAAAAAAAGTTCCCTCATATAACGCATCCAGCGGCTCCCACGCTTGGCCAAGGTCTTTGCTGCGCCACACCGTACCAAACTCGCCGATCAGCCAGAGCACTCCGTCGCCGGCACTCGCGATCTGGTAAAAATGCGGGTCGTCGTCCTGAGCCACTTCCGACCACTTTTCACCACTGTCGCTCGTTGAAAAAAGTTTGCCGTACGACCCGACGATGAAGCCCTTTTTCGAACCGACGAAAAGGACGTCCAAAAACGCCGTCTCGGGGTCGTCGAGCACCGAAATCTTGTTCCATGTTTTCCCGCCGTCCTGCGAGCGCAGCACAACCGACTGATGGCCCACGGACCATACTATTCTCGAGTCAACCCAATGCACAGCGTTGAGTGTACGCCGGGTTGGAGCCGGTTGCTGTGTCCATGTATTGCCGTGGTCAACGGAAAGGAGGATGTGACCGCGCTCTCCGACCGCGATGGCGCTGGCCGCCTGGCCGTGGATATCATTAAACACCGAGCGCTTGGCCAAGCGGGCCATCACAGCCGGGCCATCCACCGGCTTGGCCGGGTTGGGTTGCTCGCCCTTGGCCAAGCCGGGACCACAAAGCAACAACGATATAAGCAAACAAGAACGGGCCGAGGATCGCCTCGGCCCGTCTTGGGGTTGGTTGGGTTGGTTGGAGAAATTAAACACCGAACAAACCCGCTTGACTGCTAACGGCGCCCACGCCGCCGCAATGCTGCCGGGGTGTAGTCGCTGGACTTGGTTTGATATTCGAAATCGTACATCTCGTTTTCGTTGTCCAGACCATGAGCCAAATACCGGCCTGACAAAATATCGGTGTGGACATCCAACGTGGAATTAATAGCCGGCAAATCATAATAGTTAATACAGTGCGCCTCGGAGACTCGCCACATCCTATCCTGATTGTCATACTGATCCACAACCAGAGCGCTCCAACTGTCCTCGTCAAAGTAAAAACGGCGCTTCTTGTATATGTGCCTTTTGCCTGGTTTCAGCTTAGCGTCCACAACCCAGACTCGATGTAGCTCGTAGCGGGTGTGCTCTTGGTTGATATGCAGCGGCTTAATTATGTCCGATATCTTTAGTTTGTCGCTATGCAACTTGTAGGAATTGTATGGAACGTACATTTCCTTCTTGCCCAACAGCTTCCATTCGTACCGATCAGGTGACCCGTTAAACAAATCCAACTGATCCGCGGTGCGCAACCCGTCCGCCGCCGTGCCGGGGTTGTCGTAGGCCACGTTGGGTGCCCGGCGAACACGCCGTTGACCGGTGTTGTACACCCATGCCTTGCGAGGCTGAACAACTTGGTCAACCGTTTCATGAACCATGAGGATGGTTCCAGCAAGACGCGCCGGGGAGGTGATTCTCTGTTCGAAATACACAAAGACATTATTGTCCTTCGTCACTTGCTCACCTGTATACTGAAATTTCCACAACCAGTTTTCCTCAAGCTGAACAACGGTGTATTTGCCAGAACGTGTGGGGGCTACCTGACCAACCTTCCGCAATCCTGTCACGCCACGATACCGAAAAAGATGATTCCAGATCACCTCTAGACCGTTTTTGGGAATTGGAAACGGAATACCACCCGTCATCATGTTCACACCGTTACCATCATTGACCAGTTTGACATCGAAGGACGAATTTCTGACCGCATCCTCACGGAACTTCGGAACAGCTGCACTGCGGCGAGTCGGGTAAACCGGCATTTTGTAGGTGTCCGGATACTGAGCAAGTAACGCTTTGTGACCATCAGTCAGCTTGGCGGCGTACTGGTCCGCATTGGCAGCAGTGATGGTGAATAGCACCTCGTCTTCCGCGAACGGGTCGGGATGATGATCACCCGGCTTGAACCCCGGCAACGGCTTAGTGATACCGCCCTCGTACTTGGGGATGGTGCCATCAGCGTTGCCGGCCATCTCACCACCGAGTGGTGTCAAATCCTTGCCCAATCGCGCCGCCTCCTCCTCGGTGATCTCCGCGTTGACGGTGGCCAAACCGGCCGCAAACAAGGCCGAAGTCACTAATGAATGCACTGTGTATTGTTTCATTTTAAATTCAATCCCGGGTTAGAAGGAGTATTGGACTACCGCTGACAGGAAGTCGCGATCCGCCATCAGGTTGTATTGCTCGTTGCCAAAGTACTCCGTGTACTTGATGGCGCCTTGCCATGAGTTCTGGTAGGTAGCCGTCACGCCGACGGTCACGCTCTTGCGATCCTGCAGGAAGTTCCCAATTGGTCCCGGCGTGATGCCATCAACGTCATGGGAAAAAGCAACTGCCGGCGAAAGATTCACGCCTCCAAAAACATCCGTGTAATCAAATCGGGCAGCGAGCCGATAGCCCCATGAGAAATCATCCGCAAAGGCATCCGCCGGTTCGTATCGATCCCGCGCATGCCCGCCCGCACCGGAGA
>WTHH01000478.1 GCA_011523195.1 Verrucomicrobiales bacterium | reverse complement strand
GACCAAGCAGCAGGGGTGCGAACGACTTGCCGTCGAGCGTCACGCTCTTGGGCAGTTGCGCTTGGCCAAGCTCGGCGAAGGTCGGCAGCAGGTCGGAAAAATCGGTGAGCGCATCGGTCTCGCGTCCGCCCGGGACGAGGCCGGGGGCGTTCACGATAAACGGCTGGCAGACGCCGCCCTCGTACTTGGAGGCCTTGCCGCCGCTTGGCCGTTTGCCGCCGACCGTGCCGCGCAGTCCGCCGCTGGTGCCGTTGTCGGTGGTGAAAATCACGATCGTGCGCTCGCGGATTTTCAATTCATTCAGCGCGGCGACCAGTCGCCCGACGAGGGTGTCGGTGTAGCGCACCATGCCCTTCAGCTTGTCCCTGCTGGAGGTGGCGTTGCGCTCGTCTGGCGTCGGCACGAGCGGACCGTGCGTGAGTGCCATCGGGAAGTAGAGCATCATCGGTTCGTCGCGGTGCTGCTTCATGAAGTCGATGAGGAAGTTGCAGTAGATGTCCGGCCCGAACTCGCCCTTGTACGGTTTGCTGCCGGAACGGGTGTGAATGTAGGCGTCCCAGTAACGCTCGTTGCTCGGCGGGTTGCCGGTCTCGTAGCCGGTCCATACGGCCCAGTCGTCGAAGCCGTGTTTTTTCAACGCGTTGGGTTCGATACGAAAATCGTTGATCTGCCACTTGCCGGCGATGGCCGTGGCGTAGCCGGCGGTTTTCATCACCTTCGCAAACGAGGTGTACTTGGCCCAGTCGAAGTAACCGACGCCCCAGCGAGGGACATCCCAGTGGTTCACCCAGCCGGTGCGCCACGGGTACTGGCCGGTGAGCAGCGTGGCGCGGGTCGGCGTGCACTGCGGCATCGACCACGCGTTGTGAAACTTGAGGCCGCCTTTGGCCAGGCGGTCGATGTGCGGCGTCTCAATGTCGTCTGCGCCGTAGCAGGAGATCCAGTCCTTGCCGAGGTCGTCCACCATGATGAACAGGATATTCGGCTTGGCAGCAGAGACGGTTTGCAGGCCAAGCGCACAAAGAATTGTCAGGGAAAAAAACAGGCGCTTCACGCTGGCAGGGTAGCGGCCTTGCTGCCCCAAGCCAAGCGCTTGGCCAAGCGGGGTAGACTATAGTTTGTCTTTCGGGCCGAGGAAGAAGTTGCGGATGTCCTCGAGGATGAGGTACATCGACGGCACGAGGATCAGCGTTATGACTGTGGCGAAGATGACCCCGAAACCAAGCGAGACCCCCATGGGCACGAGAAACTTGGCTTGCAGGCTCTTCTCGAGCAGCAACGGCGTGAGCCCAGCGAAGGTGGTCAGCGATGTCAGGATGATCGGCCGGAAGCGGGACATGCCGGCCTGTCGCGCCGACTCCATTTCACTCAGGCCGATACCGCGTTTTCGATTGACATAGTCAACCATCACGAGGCTGTCGTTGACGACTACGCCGGTCAGCGCCACTACGCCAAAACCGGAAAGGATCGTGACGTCCATCCCCATCACGATGTGCCCCCAGATCGCGCCGATCAGCCCGAACGGAATCGCTGCCATGACGATGATTGGCTGGATGTACGAGCTAAACGGGATGGCCAGCAGGCCGTAGATGATGATCAACGCGATGCCGTAGAGGTAACTCATGCTGGCAACCGTCTCGGCCTGTTCGCTCTGTTCACCCTCAAAGCCCCAATATACACCGGGGAATTCTACACGCAGCTTGGGCAGGATTTCCGAATCGAGCGTGCGATTGATCTCCTGTGTGTTGCCAACGGAGGCATCGACGTCCGCGGTGACGTTGACGGCGCGTCGGCGGTCGATGCGCCTGATCGACTCATAGCCACGGCCAAAGGTCACCTGAGCGACTTCATTGAATGGAATCTCGGTGCCGCCCGGCAGCCGGATGCGCATATTCTCGAGGTTGGCCAGGCTGCGGCGTTCGTCTTGCGGGTAACGCAGCATAACGCGGACATCGTCGCGGCCGCGCTGGATGCGTTGCAGCTCTTCGCCGTAAAACGCGGAGCGCACCTGTCGGGCGAGGTCGACCTGCGTC
>WTHH01000532.1:3254-7990 GCA_011523195.1 Verrucomicrobiales bacterium | reverse complement strand
GCTTGGCCAAGCGGGAAACCGGCGTGGTGCAGTCTGGCGGCATCATTCGTTCGGGGGCACCTTAACTGGAAGGCTGTTAGGTCGCAAAGTTATTCCCGGCTAGGCGCCTTGCCAGGCGGCAGTTGGCCAATTTTTTCACAAAAATAGGCTTGCAATGGCGGGGTCAAAAAATAGCCTTCGCTCCATCCCCGTCCGTGACGGGCAGATACACACAGACCATATGATTAACGAGAGCATGGGGGGCACGCTTTGAGTCGCCCCAAAGGCGGCAGGCGCCCACAACGGGCACCCAAGGAACGTGTCAACGGGAGAATCAGGGCCAGAGAGGTTCGGTTGTTGTCAGACGATGGGAGACAACTGGGGGTTTATCAAATCCAGGAGGCCATGCGCATGGCTAAGGAGCAGCGGCTCGATCTGGTAGAAATCTCGCCCAACGCCAACCCGCCGGTTTGCCGGATCACCGACTACGGCAAGTACGCCTACGAGCAGAAGAAACTTCGCAAGGAACAAAAGAAGAGTTCCACCACGATCAAGATCAAGGAGATCCAGCTCCGGCCGAACATCGATCCGCATGACTTTACTTTCAAGCTGAACCACGCGATCGACTTTCTCTGCGAGGACATGAAGGTGAAGGTCATCCTTCGTTTCCGCGGCAAGGAGCTGCGCACCAAGCACATTGGTCTGCAGACGATCGAGGCGTTTCTCGAGAAGATTAAACCGTGGGGGCATTGCGACACCAAGCCACGCGAGGCCGGACGGAGTGTGATCGTGCTGCTCAACCCGTTGAGCAAGGATCAGCGCGCACCACATCCGAACCCGGATGAACGGATGAAGGACGTGGATTACGACGACATCCGCCATGTCGAGGGCGCGGATGTGAAGAAGCGCGGCGGCGGTTTCCGCAAGGAATCGCTCGACAATATCAAGATGCCGGGGGCGAATTAACCCGGCAGGACACCGCGATTCTCGAGCATCTGCTCCATCACGCGGTCCATCATCAACTCTGCCAGCGGTTGGGTGGCTGAATCCAGTCTGGCGTTGGAATCCTTTAGGGAGGCCGCCGTGATGGTGCCTCCCTTTTCCTTTTCAGTGAGCAATGCCGCCACTTCGGCCAATGCCGTTTCGATTTCCGCCCTCTGTTCCCCCGGCAACTCGCCGCCGTAGGTTTCCAGCCCCTTGCGGGTGGCCTCGGTGGTCTGCTCTGCGCGAAGCTGGGCCTCGACACAGCGGCGTTCCTCGATGTCGTCGAACGCGTGCTCGACCGATTCCTCGATCATCTGCTGCACGTCGTCATCGTCAACATCCACCGCGGAACGCATCTCCACGATTTTCTCGTTGCCGCTTTTGATGTCGCGCGCGAGCACGTGCAAAATCCCATCCGCATCGATCTCGAACTGCACCCCCATCTTCGCCATCCCCTTCGGCTGCGGCTCGAATTCCAGCGTGAACCGGCCAAGGCTCCAGTTGTCGGCCGCCTTTTCCCGCTCGCCCTGCAGCACATGGATCAATACGTCCTTTTGATAATCCGCCACGGTCGTGAACGCCTCGCCGCGCTTCACCGGGATCGTCGTATTGCGCGGGATGATCACGTTCATCAAACCGCCAAACGTCTCGATGCCCAGCGACAACGGCGTCACGTCCAGCAGTAGCAGGTCGCTGAAGTCGCCCGACAAAATACCGCCCTGAATCGCCGCGCCAAGCGCCACCGCTTCGTCCGGATTTTGCGTGGTGTTCAACTCCGGCTTACCGTCGTCGCAGCCAAAAATCTCCGAGGCGAATTCACGCACGAGCGGCATCCGTGACTGTCCGCCGACGAGAATCACCTGATCAAGATCCTCACTGGCCAAGCCGGCATCGGTCAGCGCCTTGAGACAATACTCGCGCGTGCGCGCAACCACCGGCTTGGTCAAGCACTCGAGCTGTTCTCGGCTCAATTCAAATTCAAAACTAAACTCCGGCGTCAGGAATGGCAGGGCGATGGTCGTTTCTGTCTCCGTCGATAACCGAATCTTTGCCTCCTCCGCAGCCTCGGCCAAGCGGGCCGCAATGCCGGCGTCTTTCGTCACCGCCGGGCCTCCTGCTTGGCCAAGCTGTTCCGACAAAAATCCAACCAGCGCCCGGTCGATGTCATCGCCTCCCAGGCGCGTGTTGCCGCAAGTCGCCAGCACCTGAAACACCCCCTTGTTTAGCTCCAGAATCGAGAGATCGAACGTGCCGCCGCCGAGGTCGTACACAGCGATCTTCGACTTTTCCTTGAGGGAATTCAGCCCGTACGCCAATGCGGCAGCCGTCGGCTCGTTGATGATGCGTTCAACCCGCAGCCCCGCCAGTTCACCGGCCTTGCGGGTGGCGTTGCGCTGGGCATCGTTGAAATAGGCCGGCACGGTGATCACCGCCGCCTCGGGGAGTTCGATCATGCCCTCGCCCGCCAACGTCTTGAGCACTTTCAAAATCTCCGCCGACACTTCCTCCGGCGTCCACTCGCGTCCATACAGAGGCACGGTCACCGGCGCGTTGCCCTCGGCCCGAACGGGATAACCAAGTGCATCCTTGGTTGAATCCGAATCTCCGCCGCGGCGTCCCATGAATCGTTTGATGGACGTGATCGTCGTTTTCGGATGCGCCGCTCGGGCGCGCTTGGCCTCCCAGCCAACGACCGGGTCGCCAGAGGCTGGCACCCGCACCACCGACGGTGTCAGCCGCCGGCCCTGGTCATCCGCCAGCACCAGCGGGATGCCGGAATCCACCACCGCCACCAGTGAATTGGTTGTGCCAAGGTCTATGCCAATGATTTTCCCCACCGCCGAAAACCTGCCACGCACAAGACAACGCAGCACGCCAATTCACAACCCAAGTCAACCACCTAGCCAAACGCATCGCTCGCTATGGCGTTGGCTTGCGCTTGGCCAAGCGCTACCTTTGCGGGCGATGCGCCGGGCTTTTCATCTGATTACTGCCACGCTGTTGCTGACGGGCTGTGCCAGCTACGAGCGACAGACGCATTCGTTTCGCGGTGCATGGAACGGGGGCAACACTCAAAAGGCGGCCGAGTTGGCCAACGTGCAGGTTTATGACAGGAGCGATTCCCGTGACGGCGTGATTTGGCTGCTGGAACAGGGAGCCGCTCTGCGGGCCAACGATCAACTGCCGGAAAGCACTTACGCGTTTGATCGTGCTGAAAAGCGTATGCAGTACTACGAGAGTCAGGCCAAGGTTCGCGTATCCAAGGAAACGACGGCACTGGTCGTCAATCTGGCCACGGTACCGTACGAGGGCCGTGGCTACGACCGCGTGATGCTCAACATGTATCAGGCGTTGAATTATCTGCGGCTTGGCCAGCCGGACGCCGCGATGGTGGAGTTGAGACAGGCCAGTGATGAACAGGACGCTGAGTTGATTCGCAACGCGCGCCGGATCACCTCCGCACGCAAGTCGGCTGGGCAGTATCAGTCAAATATTTTACGCACACAAAACAATGCCGGCACGCGCACACAGCTCGACCGTTTGCAACCAAGCCTGAACATGGACTACGGCGCGTTCGTCAATCCCTTTGCCGATTTCCTGCACGCGCTTTGCCTGTGGAGCCTCTCGGATGACCAGCGTGAAAACGCAATCGTCTCGTTGCGACGCATTCACGATACGTTGGGTGGCCCTGCGTTCATTGCGGATGAGATCGAGCTCGTCGATGGTGTGCTCTCCGGGAATAAACATCCCGACCTGACCTATGTGATCTTCGAGACCGGCGTGGCCCCGGTGCGGAGAGGGGAGCGTCTCGACATCCCGTTGTTCGACCGGGATCTGCCTTATGTTGCTGCGGAGTTCCCGAGGTTGGAAAATCGCGGCCACCCGCTCACCTGTGCCGTGGCCATCGGCAAAACGAAGATGGTCGCCACGCTGATCTGCGACATGGACGCTGTGATCGGGCGAGATTTCCGGAGCGAACTGCCAGGGATGTTCACCCGCACCCTTGCTTCCGCTGCGCTCAAGGCTACTGCCACAAAAAAGATCGGGGACAAAACCGGAGACATTGGCACGGTGCTCGGCACGGTGTATCAGGTCGTATCCACGCAGGCCGATTTGCGGACGTGGACCTCTTTGCCTAAGTCATTTGCCGTAGCCCGTGTCGATACACCTGCGGATCGCAAACTAACCCTGTTCGTCGGCCCACAAAAAAGCGAAGTCACCGTGAATACCGGTCGCGTGAACGTAGTCTACGTGAAGGGATTTGCCCACGGTGCACCCTTGAAGATTCATCAATTTCGACTAAAATAAACCGCAGATATGAACGCATTTGCCAAAACGATCACCACCGCGCTGCTGCCGGCCCTGGCCCTCGGTTGCGCCTCGGCCAAGTACATCGACGAAGGCGGCGACGACAGCATCGTCAACGTCGGCCAGATCAACACGCAGGACTGGATCCACGCCGCCGATCAACTCACCCAGTCTCTGCTACTCTCCGGCGCGATTCAATCCGTTGCCGGCAAGCCGAAGATTTTGATGATCGGCCGGATCAAGAACAACACCTCAACCCACATCGACACCGACAGCCTGATGAAAAAAATCCGCGTGGCTCTCAATAAAAGCGGCCGCGCCCTCACCACCACGGCGGTCGGTTTGGACGGACCCGAGGATGCCTCGTCCAAGGCTGTCCGCGAGTTGCGGTCGGACGACGAGTTCAATCAGGAGACCATCCCCAGCAAGGGCAATCTCGTCTCCCCCGACTACAGCCTCTCCGG
>WTHH01000532.1:0-3154 GCA_011523195.1 Verrucomicrobiales bacterium | reverse complement strand
GCGCAATTGGCTTTCCGAAACGTCGCTTCGCGGTGATACTCCGCCTGCCCTTGGGGCAACGTCATGGATTGGCATTTCCGATCACGCTCACATCAATGCAATGAATGCGAGGCGGCGTTCGAGGACGAACAGCCGTACCACACCATCCTTTTTCGGGGCATGGAGAGCCTTGAGCGCCGGGATATCTGCCCGGGCTGCTGGACAAAAAATCACAAGGCCGAACCGGGAAAACTCGGCGGCTACATTTCCCACTGGCAGGGCGTCTACGAGGTGCCGCCCCCGCCCCCGCCTGAAGCGATCCAGAAGGACAATGCCGAGACGCTGCTCAAGAAGATGATCGAGCAGAACGATCCCGAGCACACCGAGGCTTGTTTCATTCTCGCCGTGATGCTCGAGCGAAAACGCGTCATTAAGAATAAGGATCAGGTGCGGCAGCCGGACGGCAAGCGGATGTTGATCTACGAGCACACCAAAAACGGAGACGTGTTCACCATCCTCGACCCCGCATTGAAACTGACCGATCTGGGGCAGGTTCAGGCCAAGGTTGCCGAGTTACTTGAGCACGGACTCAATCCTCAAACCGATACGTTGCCTGAGGAGGAGACCGGCGAAGGAGAAGCTGAATCCGGATCTGCGGAGTCGGACGCTGAATCCCAGCCAGAAGTCGCCGCTGCGGCCGACCAAGCCTGATTATTTATCGTGGCAGAATTAGGGGAATTACAGGAGACGCTCGGGTACACATTTCGCGATGAGTCCCTGCTGCGCCTTGCCATGACCCACCCATCCGCTTCCGGCAAAAAATCGATCCCTACCGGGGACAATCAGCGGATGGAGTTTCTCGGGGACGCCATCCTGCAGGCGGTGATCTCTGACGCGCTGTACACGCTTCATCCCGACCGCGACGAGGGCACGCTGACCAAGGCCCGGGCAGCGCTGGTCAACGGCACATCCCTTGCCGCCAAGGCCGCACCTTTTGGCTTGGAGGAACACCTTGTCATGAGCCGGGGACAGCGGGCCGATTTTGAGCGGGGCAAAGTTTCCGCACTCGAGGACGCGCTCGAGGCGCTCGTTGCCGCGCTGTTTCTTGATGGCGGGATGGACGCGGCAAGCGATTTTGTTCGGCGGACATTTGCCGAGGAACTCGCCAACCCGGACAAGATTGAGGCGATCAAAAATCCGAAGGGTGAGCTGCAGGAACTACTTCAGGCCGAGTCCGAGGAGGCGCCAACGTATGAAATGCTGAGTTCAACCGGGCCGGATCACGACCGCGAGTTTGAGGTGGTCGTGAAACACCTTGGCCAAGCGCTTGGCCAGGGGAAGGGCAGCAGCAAAAAAGCGGCCGAGACGGAGGCTGCGTTGGCGGCTCTGGCCAAGGCTCAGGACTGTTGATCGAAGTCGAGCGCGATGTCCACTGATGGTGCGGAATGCGTCAGCGCACCGACTGAGATGTAATCCACACCGGTCTCCGCGATTTCACGAACGGTCTCCAGAGTCACCCCGCCGCTGGCCTCTGTCTTTGCCCGGCCCTCAATCAGCCCGACAGCCTGCCGCAATTCATCGCACGACATGTTATCCAGCAGGATGATATCCGCACCGGCCTCGGCGGCAGCTTGAGCCTGCTCGATGGTGTCAGCCTCGGCTTCGATTTTCAGGTCGGGATAGTTTTCCCGGGCACGCTGAATTGCCTCGGCCATGTTTCCTTCCAGCGCAGCAAGGTGGTTGTCCTTGATCATCACCTGATCATAGAGGCCGATGCGATGATTGGTGCCGCCGCCGCAGGCCACGGCGTATTTCTCCAACGCGCGCCAACCGGGTGTGGTCTTGCGGGTGTCGAGAATCTGGACGTCTGTGCCGGCCACCTGCTGGACGAACTGCGCCGTCAACGTCGCCACGCCGGAGAGGCGCTGTACGAAGTTGAGCGCTGTGCGCTCGGCGGTCAGCAACGCACGGGTTGGCCCCTGCAGGCGGAGCAGCGGTTGATAAAAATCCCCGTCCTGACCGTCCCGCACTTCGATACCAAAATCGATTCGTTCGTCGACCTCCTGAAACGAGGCCAGCGCCAGATCCACGCCGGCCATCACCAGCGGCTCCCGGGCGGTCATCACCGCCGTGGAGAGGGCGTCCTCCGGTACGAGTGCCAGCGTGGTAGCGTCCCCACTGCCGATGTCTTCGGCCAACGCGGCCCTAATCAGCGGCAGGTAATCGTCTGGAGCCATCGCTTTCGGCATGGGCTCAGTCTTGGCCAATCGCTTGGCGGTTTGAAGCCAAAAACAAAGCGCTTGGCCAAGCGTTCAAATGGCTTTCCAAGCGGGAAAAAGATCGGTAACATCTAGGCGACGCTCATGGGACGAATAGAAAAATGCCGCTTGGCCTTACCTGCGATGCTCGCCGCTTGGCTGGTCATTTTATGCACAGCCACGCCGGTCTTGAGCGAAACCACGCCGGGCCGCTGGGAAAAGGAAATCGAGGCCTTCCTTGAGGCGGATCGTGCAAAGGCGCCAAAGAAAAACCGCACGCTGTTCATCGGCAGCTCCAGCATCAAGCGCTGGGAGACGCTGGAGCAGGACTTCCGCTCGTCGGTTGGTACGGTGATCCGCCGCGGTTTTGGCGGGGCAGGAATTCAGGACGCCACTCGTTTTGCAGACCGGATCATCCTGCCGTACAAGCCAAGGCAGATTGTGTTGTACGCCGGGGGGAATGAGATTCGAAGTGGGGCATCGCCAGAGGGCATCGCCACGTTATTCGATGCGTTCGTTAAGAGAGTCCGTGCTGAATTGCCGGGGACACGCATCGCGTTTGTCTCCATCAAGCCAAGCACCAAGCAGTGGGCCAACGCACCAAAAATAAAACAAGCCAACCAACTTGTCCGCGAGTATTGTAGCGATGATATGCGGCTGGATTTCATCGACGTCTGGACCCCGATGCTCGGAGCCGATGGCAAGCCGAAGCCGGAGTTGTATGTTGCGGATCAATTGCACCTGAGCGCAGCCGGGTATGCGGTTTGGACGGCTGCCATCAAGCCGGTGCTTGCTGAGAATTCGCGAGCCTACTACAACAGCCCGGAACGATGGGAAAGTACAATTGCCGCATTCGAGGAGGCCGACAAAAAACAATCACCCGCTCCCGGTGGGATCGTTTTCATCGGCAGCTCAAG
>WTHH01000148.1 GCA_011523195.1 Verrucomicrobiales bacterium | reverse complement strand
CGCGAGCAGTTAGCCGGGGATATTTTGGCCAAGGCTGATCCGAATATTTCACCGGAACAGTACAGCGAGCTCATCACCGCCACCGGTTACCTCGCGATCTCACGGCGGCACGGGCACGACGCAAAAAAGGATCACTACCTCACCATTGAGGACACGATCGACACGCTGGGCAAGTCGTTCCTCGGCCTGACGATTGCCTGTGCCCGCTGCCATGATCACAAGTACGATCCCATCTCGGCGCGGGACTATTATGGCCTGTACGGCATCTTCGCGAGCACGGTGTATTCCTTCCCCGGCTCGGAGGGCAACAAGCCCATCACCGACCTGATGCCGCTGAAGAATTCGGCGGAATTAAACGCGCGTGTGGCTGTGTGGAACAAACGAAAAACCGAGCTGGAACAAAAAGTGGCCCGATCAAAAAAGGCGCTTACCGACACTTCCGCGAAGTTTGCCAAACTGGACAGTCAGCCGGCCACGCAGCTTGCCAAGGGACAGATAAATGTTCGAGAGGAACAGTCGTTTTCCATTGACGAACTAACCGTGCGCCGGGGCGACATGATCCAGCTTATTGTTGACCCGAACGGCAATTACGGGGCGGACACGACGATCGTTGAGTGGGCGTTGACCGAGATTGGTGGCGAGGAGCATAACTGGAATGTGACGCATGATGTCATCGATGATTTTCTCGCTGGCAATCCGCACGCGGACCGGCTTGGTAATCCGCGAACGTGGGCATTCCTCGACGCACGCCAGCCGGGCAAACTGCTCACCGTGTCGGTGAAGGATAACGAAAACCGGGCCGGCAACCACGTCTGGCGTATCGACCCGTTGCCGTCAGTTTTTGTCAACGTAAACGACACGCCGATCGCGGCGTGGACCACGCTACCGCCGAGGACCTTTTTTGTTCATCCGGCGGCAGATGGCCCGGTGGGGGTTGGTTGGACGAGCCCGATCGAAGGTCGCGTTCGCATCCGTGGCCTCGTGAAGGATGGCCATCCGTTCGGCGACGGTGTCGGATGGAAACTGGTTCACAAGAGGGGCGATTTTCTTCCGGTCATCGCCACTCCGCAGTTGGCGCTGGCCGCGCTGCAGGCTGCGGAAAACGAGCTGGCCGATTGGCTGACGAAGGAAGTTAAAATCGAACACGCCTACGGGGCGGCCGAGGGAAAAATGGTCGACGAAAAACTGCACCGCCGAGGCGACCCGACCGACGTGGCCGAGGCGGTTGCGCGGAAAAACATCGACCTGCTTGGTGGTCAAAAAGTCACCGAGGGCAGCGGCCGGTTGCAGTTGGCTGAGTGGATCGGCCACCCGGACAACCCGCTGACCGCGCGCGTGATCGTTAATCGCGTCTGGCTCAATCACTTTGGTCGCGGCCTCGTGACCACGCCCAATGACTTTGGCACGCAGGGCCAAACGCCCACGCACCCGGAGCTACTCGACTGGCTGGCGCGGCGCTTCGTCCAGAACGGCTGGTCGATCAAGCAACTGCACCGGCTCATCATGAATACGGCCACCTATCAGCTTGAGGCCGGCGGCGGGCCGGAGCAAAAACTGTACGGCTCGTTTCAGACTCGCCGGCTCAGTGCCGAGGAGCTGCGGGACACGCTGCTGTCGCTTGGCCAAGCGCTCGATTACTCGACCCCGGCCGGGCATCCGTTCCCCGCCACCCGCAACTACACGCAGCACAATCCCTTCCGGGCGAACTACGATCACAACCACCGCAGTGTGTTCCTGATGACCCAGCGCATCCAACGTCGACCGTTGATGGCGTTGTTCGACGGGGCCGATGCCAACGCCAGCACCGGGCAGCGCCGGCTGAGCAACGTGCCGACGCAGGCGCTTTACTTTTTGAACAACGACTTTTTGCACCAGCAGGCTGCCGCCTTGGCCAAGCGCTTGGCCAAGCGCACGGCGGAACCCTCCGGGCGCATCCGCGAGGCGCACCAGCTTGCGCTTGGCCGGCCGGCCACCGGGGAGGAGGTCGCACAGGCCCGTGAATTCATCACCGCCTACACCACTGCCGCAGATGAGGCCCGGGC
>WTHH01000565.1 GCA_011523195.1 Verrucomicrobiales bacterium | reverse complement strand
AAAACTGGCTGCGAAAAAGTAACTATTAACTAAAAGAGGCAAATATCCCACATCAATACGACGAGTACGACGCCCGTCACGGGGAGAAACGCAACTTACGGTTGGAGCAGGAAGTGCTCCCTTGTTTTTCGAGGATTCTGAAATTCGAAGAGGAAAATTAGACGGACTTAGACCGTCAAAATTTCCTTTTCCTTGTCTGCTAGATGGTCGTCGAGTTTTTTAACGAAGTCGTCCGTTATTTTTTGAACCTGCTTTTCCGCTGTCTTGACTTCGTCCTCAGAGACTCCGGCCTCCTTGCCGGCTTCCTTTAATCCATCCAACGCATCGCGTCGCACATGGCGGACGGCAACACGACCGTCTTCGGTAATTTTCTTGGCCACCTTTACGAGTTCCTCGCGGCGTTCGTGGCTGAGCTCGGGTAGGACGATGCGAATGACCTTGCCATCGATAGCCGGGTTGAGGCCGAGGTTGGCTGCCTGGATGGCTTTACTGATGGACTCAACGGTGCCGGCGTCCCACGGCTGGATCAGGATCATGCGCGTCTCTGGCGCGGTGATCCCGGCCATGTCTCGCAGGCGCATGGATGAGCCGTAGGCATCTACCATGATGTTCTCGACCAGCGCCGGGTTGGCCTTGCCGGTGCGGACGCCCTCGAATTCATGTAGCATGGCGGCCTCGGACTTGGCCATTTTGTCCTCCGCCTCGAGCAGTACTTGGTCAATTGGCATGGGCCGAAAAGTAGCACGCACCGAATCCGTTTGGCCAGTTTTTCATGCGCTTGGCCAAGCGCTGAGCCTCCGGTTGACCCGTCACAGCCAGTGAAGTATCATTTCAGCCGTGATTGATACGACTGACATTTCCCCAAGTAACCCCGCCGGTTTTCGTGTGGAAAGCCGCACTCCACCCGATCAGTTGGATCGTCTTTCGCGCAAAATTCTTCGACTTAAGGAGGAGCTAAACGCAGTTATTTTGGCTCACAATTATCAGGTGCCCGAGATTCAGGACCTGGCGGATTATGTCGGAGATTCGCTTGGCCTCTCTCGGCAGGCGGCGGATACGGCGGCGGAAGTCATCGTGTTTTGCGGGGTGCATTTCATGGCGGAAACGGCAAAAATTCTTTCCCCGCAGAAAACCGTGCTGCTCCCGGATCGCGATGCCGGTTGTTCCCTTGAAGAAAGTTGCCCGCCGGACAAGCTTCGCGAACTGCAGGAAACCAATCCCAATTTTTATACCATCGCCTACGTCAACTGCAGCGCCGAGGTAAAGGCACTCAGCGACGTGATCTGCACCAGCGGCAACGCCAAGAAAATTGTCGAGGCCGCGCCGCCCGACCGGGATCTTCTTTTTGTTCCAGATGAAAACCTCGGCTCATGGGTGACTGAACAGACCGGTCGCCCGATGACCTATTGGCAGGGGAATTGTTACGTGCACGTTGAGTGGACACACGACAGCATCAGTCGCATTCGACGGGAGCATCCCAATGCGCCGCTCGTGGCTCACCCGGAGTGCACCAAGGCGGTTCGAATGTTGGCTGACGAGGTGTGCTCAACTGAAAAAATGGTGACCTATTGTCAGGCCGCCGAGTCCGACGCGATCATTATTGCCACCGAGGTCGGCATGCTGCACCGGTTGCAGAAGGAATGTCCGGACAAACAGTTCATCCCGGCACCGACTGAAAAGTGCGCGTGCAACGAGTGTCATTTCATGAAAATGAACACGCTCGAAAAACTGCACGACTGCATGGCCAAGCGCACCCCGGAGGTATCACTCTCTCCGGAGATTATCGAGCGTGCCCGGTTGCCGATCGAGCGCATGCTGGAAATTTCCGCCAGGTAGCTAAGCGCTTGGCCAAGCGGGTTGCTTTTTTACCAAAGGCGCGATTCAATTCGCTTCTCACACTTCACATGAAAAAACGACATACATTATTGATGGCAGCCTGGGTGCTAGGCGCCTTGGTTATGACCGGCCAGGCGGCAGACAAAGGGAAGGCGATCTCGTTGTTCAACGGCAAGGATCTGAGCAACTGGACGCCGAAAAAGACCG
>WTHH01000180.1 GCA_011523195.1 Verrucomicrobiales bacterium | reverse complement strand
GTGCATGGACGAATTGATTATTTAACAACGCCAACGCCTGCGGAGCGACGGTGGTGACGTCGCGTTGGCCGCACGAGACCGTCGTGTCCCGGAAGTCAAACGTCGTCATCAGCGGTAGGAGTCGGGAGCGCTTGGTCATCATGTAGACGCTGCGCCGTGCGCGTTCGTTCGCGCTGGATTCCTGCCAGTCGCCGGACTTTCGGGAGAGCCCCTCGAGTGCCTCGCGAGTCATCCGGGGATAAAAACTGGGTCCGCCCATCTTGAGGTTGAGTTGACCACTGGCCTGCAGCATGGCATCGCGGAGCGACTCGGAGTCGAGTCTGCGCCGCGGAAATTTCCACCAGTTACGATTCGTGAAATCCATAGCCGCATACTCTGCCTCATTGGCATGAACTGACGCCTGTTGATAGGTCTCCGAGGTCATGATGAGTTTGTGCAGTCGCTTGATCGTCCAGGCCGGGCCGTCGTCGACGGTGGGCCGCATGAACTCCGCAGCCAGCCAGTCGAGCAGCTTGGGGTGCGTCGGGGGATCGCTCTTGAAGCCAAAGTTGTTTGGGGTGCGAACGAGACCCTGCCCGAAGTGATGTTGCCAAACGCGGTTGACCAACACCCGGGCCGTGAGCGGGTTTTTCGCGTCGGTGATCCAGCGGGCGAACTGCAGCCGCCGATGTGTCGTTTTGCTGTCGGCCGTCGGAGGGGCGAGCGGCTTGTCGAGCGCCGCGACGGCGGAGAGAAAACCGGGCATAATTTCCGCCCCGGGCTTGTGCCTTTCGCCCTGTTGCAGCAACCGGATTGGCTTGGGTGTGGGGCTCAGATCTGTCCACCCGTAGACATCAAAGCCGAGTTGCTCCTTGGTCGGGCCGCCTTGATTGGCCTGCCCGATCGGCCCTGCCCAGAAAAAACTGGCGATGCGGTAGTAGTCGCTCTGCAGGATGGGATCGAACTTATGGTCGTGGCAGCGGGCGCATTTCACCGTGAGACCGAGGAACGCAGTGGTCGTTGTGTGCACCATGTCCTCGAGCCGCGTGTAAAGGTAGTCGGCCGGGTCGTTCGGTTCATCGTTCCACGTGCCGGCGCGAATCAAGCCGGTGGCGATCACGCTTTGCTCTGTTCGATTTCCGATCTCGTCGCCGGCGAGTTGCTCCGCGACAAACCGGGGGTAGGGCATGTCGTCGTTCAGTGCGTTGATCACCCAGTCGCGGTAGCGCCAGATGTTCTGCTTTAGTTTGTCCCGCTCGTAGCCGTCCGTCTCGGCGAACCGGACGAGATCAAGCCAGTGCCGTGCCCAGCGTTCGCCGTAACGGGGCGACGCCAGAAGGCGGTCGATCAACCTTGGCCAAGAGCCCGGTGCGGTGTCAGCAAGAAACTGCTCCATCTCGCCGGGGGAAGGCGGCAGGCCGGTCAGGTCAAAGTACACTCGTCGGGCCAAGGCTCGGCGACTCGCCCGCTTGGCTGGTGTCATTGTAACCTTCTTCAACTTCGCCCGGACGAATGCATCGACCGGATGAACGGTCAGTTGCGGAACGGTCGGGCGCTTGACCGGTTGCAGCGACCACCAGTCGCGGCCGGCTCGCACGTCGGAGGTCGCCTCGTAAAGATCGAGCACTCGGTCGCTTGGCCAAGCGGCGCCGGACTCGACCCACTCTTCGAGGAGCCGAATCTCGTCGTCCGGCAGTTTTTGAGAAAGCCCCTTTTGTTTGGGTGGCATCTCGCCTTGGGTGACGAGGTCCAAAAGTAGGCGTCCATTTTTTGTGCCTTTCGTGAATCCCTCGTGAGTGGTGAGATTGACCTCGCCCTTGATGTCGCGCTCGTTGTGGCACTCAAGACAGCGCTTGGCTATCAGCGGTGCGATGTCACGATTGAAGTCCGGCGCACCGGCCGCTGCGACCATCAACTGAGTCATGAAAAACAGGTTGATGAGCAGCCATTCTGTTCGTCCGGGGAGTGCCATACGCTGAGGTTGTCGGCCAATGCTGGCTTCAAGTTGGCAGGGGGTCAAGCGTGTGGCATCCACTTTTCTTGGCTGGATTTGTGTCCGCCTGT
>WTHH01000164.1 GCA_011523195.1 Verrucomicrobiales bacterium | reverse complement strand
GTCGTAAACCCGCGTGATTCGTGGCCGGGTTAGCTTGGTCTTTAGGCGAAGCTCGGCAACGATTTCCTCAATCGCCTTCACGTGTTCGTTTCTCCCGCTCACAACCAGCGACTGCGCGGCAGGGTCAGCTAGGATTTGGGCATCCGCCGGATTCTCGATACTCCCCTTGAATCGATCCATGTAAACCTGCTCAGCGAGGGATTGCAGTCGCTCAACTTCCGACGTGTCGCCCAATTTGATCACTCTTGAAATACGGTCGGGTTGCTTTGTATTCAGGCGAAGCTCGGCAACGATCTCCTCAATTGCCTTCACGTGTTCGTTTCTTCCGCTCACCACCAGCGACTGGGCGGCAGGGTCAGCCAGGATTTGGGCATCGGCCGGATTCTCGATACTCCCCTTGAATCGATCCAAATACACCTGCTCAGCCAGAGATTGTAGTCGCTCCACCTCTGCCGCGTCGCTCAGCTTGATGACGCGTGAAATACGGTCGGTCTTGGCATCAGTCGGCGTCTCCAACTCGGAAACCATCTCCCTGATCTCTGTGATTTGAACAGCCGTTCCCATGACCAAGACCTGTTTGTCTGTCGCTCCTGGCAGGATTGTTGCCGGGGTTCCGGGTAAGCCATCGACCTTGGCCTGATAGGCACTGGTCAAAACCGGCACCAGTGTGGCGGCGCTTGCCCGGTCCAACTCGACAACGGCAACCTCACGTTTCGAGGCTTCCGGTGTGACCAATAAGCCGTTCACGACAGCCTCCGCCTGCTTGATCATCTCCTTAGGCGACACGATGATGAGCCTTTTGCCACTTGGCTCGTGATTAAAGCTCACGTTGTTAACACCCTCGACACCACGCATCTGGGCACCCCAGACCCTCGCCGCCAGCTTGGCCAATTCCTCGCCCTCATCGTCCGGCAATTCGATTACCTTGATCTCCTTGGCCACGTTGGGGTTGCCCACGTCCAACTGCTCCACGATCATGCCGACCGCCTGCAAATCCTCCGGGCTTCCAGCTACAATAAGCAGGTTGCCGGCTTCATCCGCGGCAACGCTCACGCGGCGTTGTTCCCGCCCACGGTAATCCTTCGTGACGAAGGTCTTGTTGATGATATCGGCGATCGTCTTGGCATCCGCCGCCTGTATTTTGAAAATCCGGTTGCCCGCAGACTGGCGAGTGGTGGAATCCAACTGCTTCACCAGGCGATCGATCTCGTCAATCTCGTCCTTGCTCCCCGTGATAATGATCCGGTTCGCATTTTCATCCACCGTAATAGTTGTGCGCGACTTATAGTTGTTCCCGTGACGATCCTTCATCAGTGCGGTGAACAGTTCCTCTACCAGCGGCCCGACCTTGGCTGCCTCTCCGGCTCGTAATTCCAGTATGCGCAACTCGAGCGGTTGTTGACGATTGTTAGTGTCCAATTGACGCACCACCACCTCGGCGGCGGCCACGGATCTCTCGGCTCCGCTCAGTATCAGGCTGTTGCTCAACTCGTCGACCAGCAGGTTCACCTTCCCGCGGTTGGGACCGGTGTTGAAACTTTTCTCGATCAACCCGGACATATTTTGTGCATTGGCCGAATTCAGGCGAACAACCTGGGTGACCTTCTGGCCACCGGTATCGCCCTTGGCCGGACCGAGCATCCGCACCAGGCCCTCCACCCGTCCCACTTCCTTTTGCGGGCCGCTGATGATGACGCGGTCGTTCTCGGAATCGGCAAGGATGGTCGCTGCGTTGGCCTGCCTCGATGGGTTGTCGCGCAACTGATCCTGATACAGCTTGCCGATCGACTTCACGACCTCGTCCGCTTGGCCAAGCGGAACTTCAACGAATTTGAATTGGTGCGGCCCGAGGTCCTCACGACCCCCGTTAAAATCCCGGGCGAAATCCTCGACCTGCTCAAACTCCGCCTCCGTGCCCACAACAACCAAGCGCGTGCCGTCCTTATCGGCAAAAATCTGCGGACGCGATCCGTCAGGCGTTACTTGATTATCGAACAGCCGCTTGGCCAAGTCAGCCAACTCCTGGCCGTTGCGATCCTTCAACCGCACCACCCGCATCTCGCGCTTGGCCGGGGTCGGGGTCGCCGTCACCGTTTCCACGATCTGGTCGATCACCGTGAACTGTTCCTCCGTCGCCGTCAGCACCAGTCGGCTGCCCGGTTCGTCCGGCAGAATCAACGGCCTGGGCATTCGCGAAAACTTCGCCTCCTGCATCCGCTGATCGATCAACTTCTGAATCGCCTGCACTGTCTCGTTGAACTTGCCCGGCTCGCGACGAGGAAGGCTTATGGATCGTATTTCACGCTCAATTATCAACCCGCTGCTGGCCCTATACTCCTGAAGGAATGTCATGATACGCTCATGTTGACCCTTGGTGGATAGGACGACGAACCGCTTGCCGCCCGTGTCCTCGACCACCTGCGGCGTGGGGCCCTCGCTTGGCTTGTCGTTTTCAAACAAACGCTCAATTAACGGTTTCAGCTTGCGGGCGTCAGCACCCTCAAGATCGACAAAGCGCATGGTGCGCTCCGGTGTGGCAGGCAAAACGTCCAGAGAGTTCACGACATCTGCCACGATCGTATGCTGCGCGGCGTTAGCCGTCACAATCACCCGGTTGTTTTCACGATCTGGAATCAGCCGGGGGCGGGGCTGCTCCTTGAACGGCACTTCATTCATACGCTCATTCACCAGAGACTCAATATTGCGGTAGATGCGATCCAACTTTTGGTTTGCCAACGTCAGCATCGATGTCGTGCGCGGTTCAGCTAGCGGTTCCTTGAGGCCGGCCTCCAGTTGCCGAACAATCGCCTCTGCGGTCCCCACGTCTCCAGGTGAACCGGTTACGATCAGGCTGCGGGTTGTCGTGTCCACCGAGATGGATAACCGCGGCTTGGTATCGCCCGAAGGGTAAATCTCCGATGTCGCATTTTCCACGGCACTGCGTACCGTATCTAGATCGAGTGTCTTTATTCTATAGACTCGCGTAACATTGATTGAAGCATTGGCTGTACGCGAACCCCCAACAGCAGTAGAACCATCAACCTGCAAAACAAAATTCTCGATTAATTCGAGTTGGCCGGATACTGGGGCTGTCGCAATAATACGATTAAATTTTTCATCAACAATGATTCTAGCCTTCAACTTTGCCGTCTCTGATGGTTCACCCTTCCCCGCAACACCCTCAACTCCATCACGAATCATTTCCGCAAGGTCATCGGCATCCACCTTGCTTGGGAGGAAAATCTTTACCTCACCAGCCCTACCGTCACCTACTTCGAATTGCAAAAGTAAATCACTGGCCAAATCAACCTGTTCAGTTGGTCCAAACAACACCATAGTTCGTGACGCCTCATCATATACTGCCGTCACATAGGTTGACGGTTCAGGATCAAACGAATCGTACCGCTTGGTTTTATCATTGTATTTTAATCGCTTGGGTGCAGATGCTTTGCCAAATGTCTTATTGATCAACTCTGCCACGACCAAACCCGAGGAATGTTTAAGCAAGTGAGTTTTCATGACTCTCTCAGCATCCGCCCCGATATCAATCTCAGATAATAAATTTTGAACTCGCTTTATACTCTCTAGGCGGTCCGTGATAATTAGCCCTTTGCCTTGGGTCATCGGCGCAATAGAACCCGCATTTGATAGGAGTGAAGAAGCCGCAGCAGAAACCTCAGCCGCATCCAGATGCTGCAACTGTACGACCACAGTAACTATCTGCCCCGGACGCACATCGCCAGAAGCATCCCCCCCCCGTATAACCTTGAGCGGCAGCTTCTTTATATTCTCTAGCTTGGACAACTGTAGATAGCGACCGGTCTCCACCAGCGCCACACCCTTCATCGAGAGGATCACGTTCAACACATCCAGCGCCTCTTGGTATGTGTAAGGCTGCGGGTCATAGAATGTCAGCGTACCCTGCACCGGAGATTCAATGATCAGGGGCTTGTTGGCCATCTGGGAAAACCGCTGGAGTGCATCTGAATACGGCACTCCCTCAAATTGAATCCGAATGTTGCGTTCCTCCGCCACTTCACCGGCTGGCTCCTTGTCCCCTGCGTTGGCATCGGTCTTGGGTGCCGCCTCCTCGACCGGTACTGTCGGCGGCGCCTCCTTTTCCACGTCTTGGCCAAGCGCTTGGCCAAGCGGATACAAAACGATAAGCAACAGACAAGTGAGCAATCTGATTTGATTCATGTTGGTAAAAAAATCGGTTGGGATAAACGGCCCGCCTTAAAAAGCGCCATGAACATCAAATCCCCACGGCCAAGCGGAACGACCCGGAACAAAAGGAAAGTAAAGACCGTTCAGCTAGCCATGTCCACGGGGACTTATTCACAAGTTCCCCACAGGTTGAACACAACGCTTGGCCAAGCATACGAAAAGCCGGCCTCAACAGACCGGCTTCGCATCTCAATTATTCAACAGAAAATCAGGTAACCACCTGCCAGTTCGCAGATGCCTGACGCTGGGCATACGCTCCGTGAACACGGCGCAACGTCTTGCTGGTACGAGTCTGCTCCTCCGCCTCCGCCTTCAATGACGCCATTTCCCGACTCAAATGCGTGCTGTTTGATCGATCCATCTCCATGATCCGGCCTACGGCCTGCTGCACCTCGGGGTCATCTGCAAAACGGGATCTTCCCTCCGTGGCCGGTGCCTCCAGCTCCAGGATCGCAGAACGAACCGCCGCTTTTTCCTGCTGGACAGCATCAACACGATCGAAATCCTTGCCCCCGATCGCCTGTGTCTCCTCCCCGGTCAACGCCCGAAGCCGATCCAGCAATTTTAACAATTCCCCTTTCGTGTCCATTCTTATCCGGATACGTCCAGTGTCCCCACCTCGGAAGTCGCCCCTCCCTCGGCCGGGGCATTTACGTTTTTCAACTCGCGGCGGGTCATCTCATCCCAGGCATCACGAATCGTTTTCACCCGCTCAATCACTTCATCGATCGGCTCCGGTTTTTTGTCCATGTTCGCCTCCTGCAAGCGTCGGTCAAAATAATCATATAACCCGGCCATCGTTTCACCGAATTCCGTCGCCTTGTCCATGTCCAAGCTCGACCGCAATTCACGGATGATCGCCTGGGCCTTCTGGATGTTCCCGTTAATCACCTGGTGAAACTCAACCGGATCCTCCAGTCCAAAACCACCCTTCGCATTGTTCAAGAACCGGATGATTCCATCGTACAACATAAGCACCAGATCAGACGGCGACGACGTATTGACTGAGGTACTCTTATACGCATTTGCCTTGGCGTACGGATTGGCCGGCTCAGCGGAAGGCACAGGAGCACCGGCTTGGGGGCGATTGTAGGGGTTCATCCTAATGGAGAGGTATTATTGGTACGCGACCGATCAGCGATGTTCAACGTATCCCTCGGCCAACATCTTGGCAATATCGTCCATGGCCTTATCGGGATCATATTGGCCAGCCTGTTCCTGAGCCATCACCCGTGCCTTGCGAGCCGCAAACTCCGCCTCAACCTTACGTTCGGCTTCATTAATTTGATGCGAATTCAAATCAAGCACATCCTTCGCAATCAACGGCGAACGAGTTGACTGACCCGTTGCAGCCTTCGGCTTACTGCCACTTTCAACCTGTTGAGGGCCAAGCGGATCATTTACTCTTTCTATAGATGACATGGTATAATTCCTGTGGTTTAAAGTTACTTCCGGTTGCCGGCTGTTTGCCCGTAAAAGAAGCCTCTACCCGGATCGTGGGGAACACGTTCCCTATCGTTGTATCCTGCGTTCTTTGGATTCAAAAGACGTTGCATGGTCAACACAACCTCCTCAGCCGTATAACGCCCGAATCGCCGGGGGGAGTTGAGTAAACCAAAGTCGTAGTCCAACTCCGGGTCAGATAACCCGTTTTTCACACCGTTACGAATCGCAGCATTAATGACCTGCTTTTCACCGGCGTTGAACACTTCGTCAATTTCCCAAACCACGGTGCCATTGTTACTTTCCGAGTTCAGGTGCACAAGCCCCATTCGCCAACCGATACTTAAAGGCGGATATGGTTTGTATACCGACAAGTGGCTGAATAACACCCCCTGACAGTCATATTCCTTCATAATACGCTCGATGAAGTCATTCGGCAGTTCCTCAATCATCCGCCAAGCCGGCTTGCCGGTCAGCGCCTCCATCTTGGATGGCGGGACGGTTACCACCTCGAACAACCCGGCGTGGGCGACCTGTGTGTGCAATGTTTCCTGCAGGATCGCCCTCCCGGATTGATGCTCCCGCGTATCGAGAGCAGAGGTTAATGGCAGTAGAGCCACGCGACGCATATCAACCGGCATCTCCCCGCCGGCAAGATGATAGTTTGTTGGCTTATAAAACGGCCCAATCACCGCTCCCGGTTGCTTGGTCATCGTGCGACAACCGGAGGCCATGACAAGGATGAGTAATAATATCCCGGCTTGGCCAAGCGCTTGGCCAAGTGCAGAAACCCACCCCATGTTGCGTTTGTTATAGTTAATCATATAAATATAGTGTGATTGTTAGGCGAATCGCTTGGTTAAAAACTGCATCTCCTGATTGGTCTTGGCCTGGGCCTTTTCCATTTCAACAAAACTGCGTGTCAACTGATCCTTGACCGCCTGCGCCCGCTTTTCCAATTCGGTGATACGCTTTTCGATACGATCAATCTCCTTTGTATAGTTGTCCCGGTGGTCGACCAGTGCGCCCTCCGTCCCGTAAAAGTCACCTAGTAGCAGGGCGGTATAGTCCTGGACGACATCGGCCATACCCTCAGCCTCCGAATAGTCCGCCGTGGCGCCGTCCCCGTAGTCAGTAACCGTTTCGGTCGCAAAGAACTTTTGCACGTCCCCCATGTTTTCCCGCAGAGCCGTGTCGAGGGCGGATTCATCCTTCAGGTTGATCTGGTTATCATAACCGTTGCCGCCGAAACCAAGATCGCTCAATCGGGAAAAGGTACTGCCGGCTCCACTCATCTCCCCCATCGTTTTGCTGCGCAGCTCGGAACCAATCTCTGCCACCAACCGGTCGTTCGATAAGGCACCGGCGGTGACCTTACCATCCGAGTCGGTCGTCACTGCGGTGTGCATGGAGATCAGCGACTGGGTCTTGCTGATTTGTGACACAAAATCCTTGATCGCATTCTTCACCTTGTCGGTGTCACTCGCAACGGTGGCGGTCACGGCGTTGGCCGAGGCGTTCAGCAGGTATTGGTCGCCCGTCCCTGAGTCCCCGATGTTTACGGCGTTCGTCCCTGCGGTCGCATCAGATGAGGAGGTGTGAAGCGACACCTTGTTACCGGACAATGCCCGCACGTAATACGAGGTCTGCGCCGACACACCGCTCATCAGGGCGGACGGTGCGTAAAACTTCACGAGATCTCCGGTGGTCAATCCGTGGGAATTGGTCGTCGTCAGGACATTGTTACTGCTGTCCACCGTGCCGATCCGATGACCGGCTCCCACGAGGTTCGCTGTCACCGACAGGCCGGACACGCCGGAACTGTCCTCGGTGATCGTGTTTGAGTGACTGGTCAGGATGTTGCCTCCGTTCAATGCGTAGAGCATGTCGTTGCCACGGGTCAGTGACGCCTGATCCGCGCTTTCGGTGTCGGAGACCGTGTTAGTCCAATAACCGGTGAGCGAGGTTGCGGACGAGGCCGCATCAGCCGTCAGGGTCAGTTTCGCTCCGTTGACAAAGTGAAACGATTGCCCGGTCAAAAACGACTCACTTCGAGAAACGGTGGCCTCGGAGGCGCTGAGATTTCCCGAGAGGGCACCGGTCAAAGTCGTCGCCCCGGAGGCCGGGTCTGCCGTCAGCGTGAGTATGCCCCCATTGGCAAATCGAATGCGGTCTCCCACGGAGAAGTTTTCCGAATTGCTGCCGACCGTGATACTTTGCACCAGATAACCGACCTCATTGTCCGCCAGCGCACCGCCAGACAACGAACCGCTCAGGGTTGTGTCATTGGCTGCCGCATCGGCATCCAATGTGAAAGTGGCACCGTTACCGAACCGAATCACATCACCACTGGTC
>WTHH01000305.1 GCA_011523195.1 Verrucomicrobiales bacterium | reverse complement strand
GCCCAACAGTCAGTTGTAACTCAGCAACGGATGAAGTGATACAAGGTAGCGTAGAGGAAGCACCAGTCACCGTGACATTGTCGAAGATAACCGTGTTGTCCCCCACCGCCGTCTGAGCAAACGACAGGTTCACAGCGGAGGCGGAAGCCGTGAATCGAACGGTTTTCACATGGAACGGATTAGCTTCACCGACGGCTAAGATTGACTCCTCCAGCAATACTTGGTCGTCGACCTTGACAACAAGCGTAGGCGTATTTCCGCCACGGGCGTTGCAGGCAAATCGCACTTCGTATTTCTCGCCCGGCACCAGGCCGGAAATCATCTGGCTCAGCGAACTCCCCCCCTGCAAAAAGGCGACCAGATCCTGATCCTCCGCCTTGCCATTATTGGCGAACGGGCCTGGACCGTTGAAGTTAACGCCGTAATTTCCAGTGCCCACCCAACCCGCAATCAGCTTGGGTTGGATGTAGCCTGGCCAAGGAGGTGTGCCACTCGCTTCAAAGCTTGGGTTCATAACTATGACGTTGCCCTCGTCACGTTGGACAATGGAAACAGCGTCATAGATCATCGTAGCGTCGCCCGCCGCCTCGCCCCGTAAAACTACTGTGGCGGTGTCGCTTTCCGGGGTGAAAACGACTGTCTTGCTGTGATAGCCGGCATTTCCCACAGGCTTTATCGAATTGTGTCGCGCAAGCTCTTCACCATCAATTTCAACGATCAAGTCGATGGTTGAATCGCCGCAGCAAGCGCGTCGATTGTAGTGGAATTGCAGCCAGTACTGTTTTTCGGGGGTCAGCCCGGTGATCGTCTGGGTTACCGACCTGGAACCCTGGGCAAAACCTACCTGATTGCGGTCCGGCGTGATGCCGTTGTCGTTGAACGGCCCGCCAATGTTCACACCACTGGCACCGGACCAAGCCTCGACCGGGCCATAGTGAGGCCAATCTGCGGCAGGAGGGTGTGCCTCAAAACTTGGATTCATAACAAAAGCTGAGCGCTTAGTCAGGAAAACCGGGTCGCCAATGCAGACACCCGAGTCAACCGACAATGTAAATGCCGTCTTTCCACTGCCAAGCACGGTCACGGCCACTGTCTTGGTGTTTGCCTCCCCCTTGCCAAAAGTTAGTTCGATTATGCCATCAGTGTTGTCATTAGGGATAGCAACATTTGGATTACTGCTGCTAAGTGTGACGACCGCACCTTCGTTTTGAATCAGACCGACCGGCACCTTGACAGTGATTTGGGTTTCATCCTCGCCTGGCCCAAGTTCGGCGTTGACCAATGTGGCTGAGACACACGCATCTGCTAATACTTTGAAATCGTCGAATGTGTGCTCAAGCTCGGCACCGTAACCAAGCAGGGATATATTGTTTGCGTGGAAACCGCCCTGTTTGATATACTCCATTGACGAGTTGCTGAGCGGCGATTCTTCGCCGTTGATCCACATTCGAATCGTGGCCGGCGCGCCGGCAAAGTTGATTGAACTGGAAGTGATTCGCACGTCCAGTTCGCCTTCAGGCAATGTGCCGATCTCTGGGCTTCCATATATGGCTACTGCCTCGTCAAAAACCTGCACCCGCCCGTCATTGCGGAACAAGATACCGAATCCGTCGGAGGCATTGACAAACTTGTTCTTTTCCGTCGCACCAAACACAACAGCAGCCCAGTCCGGCGAGTCGTAAAAATCATTGTTCGATCCGGGATGCACCTTGAAGGTGATTTCAAACTCCGGGCCATCAATAAAATTGTAATCAGGCGACACATTCTGGCCTGAGATGTACAATTTGCCCTCTGCCCAATCTGGGTTCACGATCGTGAACTCATCAGCAGCACCACCCGCAGCACTGGCCTCCGCCTCGACATAATCTAGAATGCCGGCCGTACCAGCCTGGCGACCTCCATCGTTCTCAAAATTCACATCCCAGTCCTCGGAAGACGTGTCAAATGTGTCAGAGAAAACCACCTCCTCAACACCAAATCCGCTAGCTACAAGCACTGTGATGGTCTTGGCCTGAAAACCTGCCTGATCACTTGAGAGTTGTACGCTGCCGACTCCACCTCGAAGCGCATTTAACTTAAACTTACCACTAGTTCGGCTGGCATCGGCGAAAGACAACACCAACTTGCCATTATCTCCCGCTCCCTCAATGCCAACGATGCCCGGAGTTAGGCTTTCCGCGGTGACCTCAACCACACCAGCCTGAATAAGCGACTTCGGAACTGAGACAGTAATTTCGTCCGTTGTGTCTCCGGCAATGGCATTCATCTGGGTTGGTGAGACGTCAATGGCAGGCGCTGCCGAGACTTTTAGGTTATCAAAGGTGTGTTGCCATGCATTGCCGCCGAATGCACCTCCCAGCATCGTGATGAAGTTGGCCCTGAAACCAGCGGCCTTGACGTATTCAGTGGCGCCGTCCGCTGTGATGACAGCGGCCTCTTCATTAATAAACATCCGGATCGTGGCGGGTGATTTTCCATCGAAACTATCCACCTCAACCTCGATGCGAACCTCGAGGTCGTCCTTAGGAATACCGTCGGCGAAACCGCCGTTACCCCCGTAGATGCTGTCACCGCCGTCAAACACCTGGATATCACCGTTGTTGCGGAACAGAATCCCAAAGCCGTCCGCACTGATGACCCACGAGTTTTTCGATGTAGCCCCAAACACGATTGCAGCCCAGTCGCCCGAGGCATTGTCCTCGTCATCGACGCCGGCATCGACCTCGAACTCTATGGTAAACGGACTGCCGAAGGCGAAGTTGTGATCCGGGGAGACCGCCACCCATTCGCTAGCCGGCCCTGGGAACAGACTCAACTTGCCGGGAGCCCATTCCGAGTTGATAACAGTCAAGTCCTCTGACGAATCGGAATAAGTAGTCGCGCCCAGCGCTCCGCTCTGCCTTTCGTCGTTCTCGAAACCAAGATCGGTCGTTTCCGCCTCTGAGACCTCAAAGGTGTCCTGAAAAATAAGCACCTGCTCCTGCGCAAGCGTAGTACCACCCAGAAGCGACCAGAACGCCACGCCCGCAATCATAAGCAAACGACTGATTGTTTTGTTATTTATTATATGTTTCATTTTTTTGTGAAAGTTTTCCGTGCCTTAAGTCCTTTCTTTATAGTAACTAAAGCAAATCTGTCTATCTGCGTCGACGTTTTTTCTTAAAGTCCATTACAATATCATCGATGTTATTCTTCTTTCTCGATTCCACATGTGAATCCATAAAAACGATGTTCGCGGCTCCATCAGGATGTTCCATGTTGTGCTTGTAACCTACATGATACCAACCGCTGCTGTTCTTGGTCAGGTAGGTCACTGCAGGATGATTTAACTCATACGAAATATCAGAGATTAAAAACGTGGCAGACGGCTCAGGAACAGAGGTGAGCTTTGCGGTTTCGGGATGTGGCGGCTGCCCAGGTGGAGTTGGGTATCTAGGATTATTGGGAAAACCCAAATTGTTGTATTGATTCATTCCGTCACTGATCTTCCAAGGATTGCCGCCAATGCGCTTCTCGTTGATTCGCGTCGGGCAGCGATACACTTTCTTAGCAAAGTCACTGTCCTCTGTTTTTCCCCCAGCCTTGAACTTATTCCGTAGCACGTAAGACACCAGCAGGTTTTGGAAATTGTTGATATTGGCATCGTGCCGGATGGCCCAAGCAAACGGAAGCTTGTCGTCATTGTCCATGACATATAGCGCACTGGCCAAGCCCATCTGCTTGAGGTTATTTTTGCACAGAGTAGAAACAGCTTGTGATTTGGCCTTGGCTAATGCCGGCAACAGTAGTGATGCCAGAATCGCAATAATTGCTATTACTACGAGAAGTTCAATAAGTGTGAATGCATTAAGAGCATGACGATCCCCAACACGTGCTCTAGTATAAATTTTATTATGCCAGATAAAAAAAATCATAACACTAGCTCTAAAGAATTGTGGTAAGGGGTCTACTACAATTAAAACGCATGATCATGCAATGTTTTTTCAAGAATTTCACTTTATAATGATTATTTGACTCATTTAGAAAAGGCGGTTTACAGATTAAATCAGCGTAATTATTCCAGAATATGCAAAAAACTCAATGAATTGGGACGTTCCCGAAATTACTCCTAATCAGTACACATAAACGAATTCATTTAGGCCGAAGAGGACTTGGGCGAAGTCGGCCAGAGCGAGTTTGCGGCCATCTTTTCGGCCGGACTTCAGGTAGGTTAATTCCTGAGTCTCGATGAAATGTACCGTGGCCTGTTGTTCGTCCGGGGTTGGGTTGCGGCCGAGGACAGTTTGATATCCATCCCGCACGGCGTTCTCGATGGAGCCAGCCTCGTGCCGACGCGCCAGCGTTAAAGCCGCCTCGCGTACCTGTCCGTTGTTCATAAACAGCAACGCCTGCGGCGAGATGATGGTCGAGGGCCGCGTGCCCTGCCCCACCAACGGTTCCGGCGAGTCAAACAACTGCATCGTCGGGATCAGCTTGCTGCGCTTGATTTGGAAATAAACGCTGCGCCGTTTCATCCCCGGATCGAGCGTGCCCTTGCCGAACATGGTGGTGTCCAGCAGTCCGCTGACTGCCAGCAGGCTGTCGCGGATCGGCTCAGCCTCCAGTCGGCGCGGGGTGCGCCGCCAGTGCAGCCTGTTCCCGGGATCGACCGCAGCCTTGGCCTGCGCGAACCCGGCACTCTGCGCGTAGGTCGCGCTCATGATGATCTGCTTGTGCAACGGCTTGAGTCGCCAGCCGTTTTGGATCAACTGACCAGCTAGCCAGTCGAGCAGTTCGGGGTGTGTCGGCAGTTCGCCTTGCAACCCAAAGTCGCTCGGAGTGCCGACGATGCCGCGTCCAAGGTGGTGTTGCCAAAGTCGGTTGACCATCACGCGCGCCAGCAACTGCCCCGCCCCGTGTTCGGTATCGACCAGCCAGTCGGCCAGCGCCCGGCGGCGGAAACTGGTCCGCGCCCACTCCGGCTTGGCCTGTTGCCAATGCGCCTCATTTTTGTTGCCACTAGTCAGCACGCGCAAAAAGCCCTGAGACATTTTCTCCTGCTTTTGGCTCGGGTCACCGCGCTGGAGCAGGTGCACGTCCCTGTAAAAATGCGGGAACCCCCGCCCGTCCGCGTGGTGGCGGATCGGTTTATAGCCCTCGCTGCTGACCTGCACTTTCGCGGTCGACATCGGCTTGGGCTTGGCGGCCTTGTGCGCCTGCAGTCTGGCGTTGTGCACCTGCCACTCGGTGTCGATCACGCGGTAGGCGTCCATCAATTCCGATCGCTTGGCCTCGGTCAGATTGTCAAAATCCTCCACCTCGCCGACCGCCTTTTGCAGCTTGGCCAAGGCGCCGGACAACGTGCTACCCTCGAGCGAAATCGGCTTAGGCTGGCCGGTGATGGCAAAGCGCGGCCGACCGATCGTGTGTTTTGTGTTGGTGAAAAAATCCAGTTCCAACGTCAGCTTCGTGCCACTCGGATGCGTGATCGGAGTCTCAAACTCGAACACCGCTGTCTGGGCCTTGCCGATGCCGCCGCGATCCACCGCCCAGCCGCTGCTGCGCTTGTTGTCGTCGATCGAACTCGCCACCGATAGGCCACTTTTGTTCTGCTGGTGAGTCGCCTGCGGGTTGACTAGTTTCACCGCCGCCCGCTTGCCGCTGCCATCCAGCGGTTCCACAAGCACGCGCAGGTCGCTCAGCGAAAAATTGCCGTTTTCCGCCCGGCCGGGACCGTTTCGATTCATTGACGGATCGGTCAGTGCCTCAATGCGAACGCCGGTGATCGGCGCCGATGAAGCCTTGGCCGTGACCACCCAGCGATCATCCTTCGGGTTGTTGCCCTTCAACAAAAACGAGCCGTCATCCTGCCGCTCGATCCCCGCCCCGTTGAGCGACTTAAATTCTGGGGTGTCGAGCAGGGCCCACTTGAACTCCGCCTCGAGCTTGGCCGGCCGGCTCTCGAACCATTTGCCAAACCGCCCCGGCAATGCGTTTCGCTCCCACTTGGCCAGCGCTTGGCCAAGCGCCTCCGCTTCCACCTGCCACTTGGCCAAGCGCAGGCGAGTCTCGTCCGGCTTGAGGTCGACATCGATCTCGCTCCGGATCGTCGTCGCGAAGGTTGTGATCATGCGGTAATAATCGCGGGTGGGAATCGGATCAAATTTGTGATCGTGGCAGCGAGCGCAGCCGATGGTCATGCCCAGCATCGCCGTACCGACGGTGTTGACCATATCATCGAGTTCATCGTAACGCGCCGACTCAAATTCCTTCTCCGTCAATTGAGTAGGGAACACCCCCGCACCGAGAAAACCTGTGGCCATCATCGCGAGCGGGTTGGCCGGCTCGATCTCGTCCCCGGCGATCTGCCACCGCACGAACTCGTTGTACGGCATGTCTTTGTTGAGCGCCTTGATAATAAAGTCGCGGTAGTGGTAGGCGTGATGCCGGTCGGTGTCCTGCTCAAAGCCGAAGCTGTCCGCATAACGCGCGAGGTCGAGCCAGTGTCGGCCCCAGCGTTCGCCGTAATGCGGGGAGTTGAGCAATCGATCGACGACACTCTCCAGCGCTGTGCGCGGGTTACCATCCGCAGCGGCGAGGAATACCGCGGTCTCCTCCGGGGTTGGCGGCAGGCCGATCAGGTCGTAGTACACACGCCGCAACAGCGTCCGGTTTTCCGCCCGGCGATTCGGCAGTAGCTTGGCCTCCTCAAGCTTGGCGAGGATGAACCGGTCGATTTCATTCTCCGGCCACCTCGTATTCTCGACCGCTGGCGTGGCTGGTTTTGCGAGTGGCGCAAACGCCCAGTACTGCCGATCGGTGTCGGTGATCTGCATTTCGCCGGCCGCCAACTTGGTGTCCACCAGCGGTTTGTCGTACGGTGCGCCGGTGTTGATCCACGCTGCGATATTCTCAACCATAGCCGGCGGCAGTTTTTCCGCCTTGGCCGGCATGAACGGTTTCTCCGCGTGGGAAACCAGCTTCAACAAACGGCTAGCATTGGCATTACCGGGCACGATCGCCGCACCCTCGCTGCCGCCCTTCAGAAGCGCCTCGCGCGTCGTGAGGTCGAAGTCGCCGCGAGTCTTTTCGCCGCCGTGACATTTCACGCAATGCTGCTTGAGCATCTGGCCCACGCCGTTTTTGAACAGCTTGAGGCCACGCGCCATTTTCTCGGCGTGGTCCGGCGCCACGTCGGCCAGCGCACGGCCAAGCGGCAACGTCAACAAAACAGCACACACGGCAGTGGAAAAACGAATCGGCATCCGCGAAAACTACCCCTGGAGACTGGCCCGGACAACCGTATTCCCTTGCCTTCACGGCGCGATGGTTTCAAATCCCCGCATGAACCGTTTTCGACTCCCCGCAATCCTTCTGGCCGGACTGCTGGCGATCACCGCACAGGCCAAGGACCTTCGCATCGGGATGGTCGGGCTGGACACCTCGCACGTCACCGCCTTCACCCGCATCCTCAACGACAAATCAGCTAAGGACCACATCCCGGGCGGCAAGGTCGTCGCGGCAGTCAAAGACAGTAGTCCCGACATCGAATCGAGCTACACGCGCGTGGAAAAATACACCGCCGAGTTGACCGGCAAATGGGGTGTAAAACTTTACCCCACCGTGACCGAGATGTGCCGACACGTCGACGCGGTAATGGTCGAGAACGTCGACGGCCGCCCGCATCTCAAGCACGCCACCGACGTGATCAAGGCCGGCAAACCGCTGTTCATCGACAAGCCCTTGGCTGGCACGCTTGAGGATTGCCTGAAAATCTATCGCCTAGCCAGGCGCCACAATGTGCCGGTGTTCAGCTCCTCCTCTCTGCGTTTTGCCAAGGCCACCCTCGCTGCGCGCGCCGGGAAATTCGGCAAAGTGCTGCGCTGCGAAACCCACAGCCCGGCCCACCTCGAGCCGCACCATCCGGATCTGTTTTGGTATGGCATCCACGGCGTCGAGTCGCTCTTCACCGTGATGGGATCCGGCTGCGTTTCAGTTCAACGAGGCACGACCAAGGACGGCAAAATCATCGTGACCGGCAAGTGGAAGGACGGCCGCACCGGCATCTTC
>WTHH01000263.1 GCA_011523195.1 Verrucomicrobiales bacterium | reverse complement strand
ACCGGAACGCTCCATGAGCGGTATTGGCGGCTGAAAAAGAGTGACGTTTCGCCGGTGAACGCCTACAAAATCTCCAGCCCATGGACCTGACCACGAATTACCTGCGCTCAGTCAACACGACCGAGAAAATCGACATCGCGATCCTCGTTAACAATATCATCCTCGACGCGGTCGGGCAGCAGTCCAGCGACATCCACATTGAGCCATGGGAGAACACCATCGCCGTACGCATCCGTGTGTCCGGCATCCTGCAGGAACTGACGCACCTGCCGCTCGAGTTGCTCGACAGGATCACCGGGCGAATCAAGGTCATGTCCGACCTTGTAACCTATGAGTCTGAATTGCCGCAGGAAGGCCGCGCGCCAGCCGGCCCCGAGTTCGGCAATGTTGAATTGCGCGTCTCCGTTTTCCCAACTGTTCGCGGCGAAAAGGTGGTGGTTCGATTGTTCGATCCGCGTAACCGGAGTTTTGACCTGAAGACGCTCGGGTTCGAATCAGATACACTCGAGCAATTCATGAAACTGATTCGCAGACCAAGCGGATTGATACTATTGAACGGCCCCACCGGCTCCGGAAAAACCACCGCTATTTACTCCGCGCTCTGTCACCTCGTTGAAACCCACGGCCCCACCGTCAGCATAAGCACCGTAGAAGATCCGGTGGAGTTCAACCTGCCAATGATCAGCCAATCGCAGATCAGCAACTCACGTGGATTCACCTACCCGAAGGCGCTGCGGTCGTTGATGCGGCAGGATCCCGAGGCAATCATGATCGGTGAGATTCGTGATCCAGAGACCGCCTCCATCGCGGTACAGGCCGGGCTGACCGGGCACATGGTCATTAGCACCATCCACAGCGACAGCACGGCCGGCGTCTACGCCCGGTTGATCAACATGAACATCGAGCCGTTTTTGTTGGCATCCAGTATCGCCGGAGTGCTTGGCCTGCGACTGCTCCGGACCATCTGCGAGCATTGCAAGGTGGAAACACAACCCAACGCGGAGCAGATTGGCCTGATGCCGGAAGAGTTCGTGCAGTCGACCACATTTTATACCGGGCAGGGATGTGACCACTGCGCCGACACCGGCTACCACGGTCGCGTGGCGGTCACGGAACTGCTCATGTCCGACGAGGTGACCCGGGAAGGCATCATCCAAAAGATGCGGACCCGCAAGCTCCGCGACTTGGCCATTGATCAGGGCATGACCACACTCTGGCAAAATGCCCTGGCCAAGGTGCAGCGAGGCGTGACCAGCATGGATGAAGTCATTCGTATCGTCGCTGTTGACCAGCTTTGATTCTCCGCTTGGCCAAGCGCTTGGTCAGACACAAAAAATGCGCCCTCCGATTGAAGGGCGCATTTGGGCAAAACTACTTACCGATCCACCTTGGCCAAGCGCTTGTTCGAGGTGGCATCGTACACCTCGAACTCCTCGGGGTGCATACCCTTCTCTGCACGGAATGAGATTTTCACAAGGTAACGCTTTTCCATGTCGATGAAAATATCCTCATCCTCGTTCCGCAAGCGATCGAGCACCGTCGGATGCACGTTCACACGCAGGCTGAAGTCGGATTCCTGTTCGCGACGCTGCTCGAGTTTGTCACGTTTCTTGATGATCTCACCTAGCTTGCGCTGGATGTCTACGCTCATTGTCAGCGAACTCTTCAATTTACCTCGACCGCTGCAATTTTCGCAGTCGGAATAGGCCGTGTCGCGCACGCTCTCCGACTGGCGCTGGCGCGTCATCTCCATCAGACCAAGGTCCGAGATGGGCAGCACGTGTGTCTTGGCCTTGTCCATGCGAAGCCCGTCGCGCATCCGCTGGAACACCTCACGCCGATCGCGCGGCACCTTCATGTCGATGAAGTCCAGCACGATCAGGCCACCGATGTTTCGGAGTCGCAGCTGGCGACAGATCTCCTCCGCCGCCTCAAGGTTCACCCGCAGCAACGTTTTGTCCTGTTCCTTTTTGTTGTTGTTCTTATTCCGATGGCTGCCGGTGTTGACGTCGATCGCGACGAGTGCCTCGGTTTCGTCAATAATGATGTAGCCACCGCTTGGCAACGAAACTTGCCGCAGGTACGCGGTCTCAAGCTGCCGGGTAATGCCGAACCGGTCGAAAATCGGCTCGGAAGAAGCGTACCGGTGAACCTTCTCGATGGAGCGCTTGGAAATGCGTCCGATGAGTTCCTTTACGCGCTCCGTCTCTGATACGTTATCGATGACGATCCGCTCGATGTCCTCGGTCAGGAAATCCCGAACGGTGCGCTCTATCAGGTCCGGTTCCTCAAAAACACAACTACCCGGCGACTGGCTCTGAACCCTGCCGGTGATTTCCTCCCATGTGTCGAGGAGGATTTTTAGGTCACGAAGGAAGTAACCCTTGCGTTGGTTTTGACCGGCAGTACGGATGATCACCCCCATGCCGTCCGGGATATTCAGTTCGCGCACGATTTTTTTGAGACGTGAGCGCTCCTCCTTGTTTTCGATCTTACGCGAAACACCCGACTGCTCGGAGTTGGGCAACAACACGAGATAACGCCCCGGTAGGAGCACGTTAGTTGTCACGCGTGGCCCCTTGGTTCCGATCGGCCCCTTGGTCACCTGAACGATCAATTCCGTCCCAGCCGGGTATTTTTTCGGGATATCCTTGTTGGTGATCTTAGGCTTGGATTTTTTCCTTTTAACGCGATCAACCACGTCGTAGGAGGAATCCAGCGGACTTGGGATAATGTCCCAGTAGTGCAGGAACGCGTTCTTTTCGTAGCCGATATCGACGAACGCCGCCTTGAGTCCATCCTCAAGGTTTCGAATCTTGCCCTTGTAGATGCTTCCCACCATGCGCGGGTCGTCCACGCGCTCGATGGTTAGATTCTCGAGTTGTCCCTTGACCGTCACCGCAACACGGGTCTCAAGGGATTCCGCATTGACGAGGATCTCCTTGTGGGAGTGCTGTATCGGCCGGAATATTCCCTTCACCTTGCTGACGAATTTCTTCGCCGAGCGCTGTATTTTTTCGGAAACGGACTTGACGGGTTCTTCCGGCAAATCCACCGGCGTAAAATCACCATCGCCCTTCTGCCCTTTTTTGCCACGGGACCGCCTGCCCTTAGGCTTAGGTCCTCCGTTGCCATTTTCCTCATTGCTAAGTTGTCGCTGCGCCTTGGCCGAATCCGTGTCGGTGTCCGGCGGCAGCCCGTGCGCCTGGTTCTCGGCGCGAACGATTTCACTCTCGTGTTGTTTCGTGTTGTAGATTTCATCCTGCGGCGTCTCGATCGTCTCGACATTTGCCCGGGCCTTCAGGCCGGATCGATCGGAACGACGGTTGAGCCCGCCGGAGGGTTTGAATCTCATGCCGCGTTTGTTGCCGCGGCGAAATGAATTCTTTTCAGCCATTGTTTCCTAATATGATTTTTTATGTAGTTGCACGTTTTGCAGGACAGCAATCGCAATCAATGAACTAAGCACGGAGGACCCCCCGTAGCTCAGCAGTGGTAGTGGTATGCCGGTCACTGGCATCACCCTCAGGTGCATGCCGATATTCACGAACACATGGCAAAAAATGAGAGCCACTACTCCCACAGCCAACAGCTTGCCAAGGCGATCCCTCGCCTCGGCTGCGATCTGCATTCCTTTCAGCAGAATGATCGTGTACAGCGCCAACACAGCTATGCTGCCCAAAAACCCAGTCTCCTCCGCGATGACGGAGAAGATGAAGTCGTTGTGGGCCACGCCCCTCGGGAGGTATCCCAACCGGGTTTGCGGCCCCTGTCCCCACCCCTTTCCGGTCAACCCGCCAGAGCCAACCGAAATCTCAGCCTGCCTGATGTTGTGAGTCCGCTCTCGCTGCAACTCACGGGCAGCCTTGCGCTCCACCGGGGTGGCGTTTGGTGGAGCGAAATCCTTGTCAAAATAAACCAACAACCGTTGGCGTTGATATTCCTGGAGGGAGATGCGCCAGTCCGCGGGAAAATACAGCGCATTGATGATGACAAACAAAACCACCACCGTGGAAGCGCCCAAAAATTTCCCGAGAAAACGAAGCGGCACACCCGCAACAAACATCATCGCGGTCCCGATCGGGAAAAAGACCAGCGACGACCCCAGATCCGGTTCCTTTAATATCAACAGGAACGGCAGCGCCGTCATTCCGAGGGCCTTGAGAAAGACCCCTGGCATCAACATCTCCTCGTTTGGCCGAGTTAAAAAATCGGCCAAGGCGAATATAAATGCCAGTTTGGCAAATTCCGAGGGCTGAATGAGGGTAATTCCCAAATCAAACCAACGCTGGGCACCGTAGCGCACCACGCCGATACCGGGAATCAGCACCAAAATCAGTAGGATAATCGTGATCCAGTATGCCATCCGCGCCCAACCGGCCAAGCGATGATAATCCACCACGGTAAAAAACAGGCCTAGCGTCAATCCCACGGCATAAAAACCGAGTTGCCGAAAAAAATAGGTATTGAGCAACGGCTCGATCTCGTACTGATCCATCGCGGCGCTGAGGATGAACGTCGCCCCAAACACCATCAGGCCAAGCAGGCTGAATAGGAGCAGTAGGTCGACGCGAAGCTTGCGCAAATGTACCAGAACCGACTCCATCACCGCGTGACCAAGCGAGGCCCTCCTTTCCCTTTGTTCCTTTCAATCTCCTGTATCGCCCGATAAATCCGACCGGCAATCGGTGCGCAGGTGGTGCCTCCGGACTCGCCACTCTCCACCATGACCACGACCGCATAACGCGGTGACTCCACCGGTGCAAACGAAACAAACCATGTAATGTGATCCGTCCGGTACAATCGCACTCCGGTACGCGGATGGAATTTCCCGGTCGGCACCTTCTTTTGTGCCGTGCCGGTTTTGCCCCCGACCGACATGCCTCGGACCCTTGCGGCCCGGCCGCTGCCATCGCGATCGTCGACGTCCGCCAGCATCGCCTTATGTAATAGCGAGATGGTCTCCGGCTTGAGATCGAGGTCGGCCACCACCTTGCTTGGAATAACCCGGTTCTGCGCTTGGCCAAGCGCGTGCGGTGAATTCACCCGCAAGATCAGGCGCGGCTGCATCAGCTTACCACCGTTGGCCACGGCCGATGTCATCACCGCCATCTGCAACGGCGTCACGATGATCTCCCCCTGACCGATACACAGGTTCGCCACGTCTCCGGCCGCCCAACGCGAGCTTTTGCCGAACTGGTCGACTTTCTTGAATTCATTCCCACGCGGAGGGAAGTACCCTTCGCCTTCACGAATCGGGCTGGGCAATTCATCGCCAGCGATCGCCCAGGGCTGAATGGTTTTTTTGCCCAACCTAAAACGATTTCCCCAATCCAACAGGATGCGCTTACCCTGCTGCCATTGGTCGGTACGATCGTCCGGTGTCAGTGCATAATGGATAAAATACGTGTTACTCGACCGCTTGAACGCCCTGACAAAATCGTAGTCGCCCGGAGGGGCGGTGTCGTCCAGCGTGTAGTTCGGATACAGCCTCTCGTTACGGAAAAAGCCCCGGTTGTAAACCTTGTCGGCCGGGTCGAGGATTCCCTCCTCGAGATAGGCGACGGAGGAAATGATCTTAAAAATCGATCCCGGTGGATACGCCACACCGCCACTTCCCGCAGCACGGTTTAGCCAACGATTGAGCCGGCTGTCGCTGAGTTGGGCAATTTCATCCTTGGAAAAACCGGTGATGAATTTGTTTGAGTCAAACCCCGGACGTGAAACCAATGCCAGGAGGTCGCCGTTGTTCGGGTCCATGACGACCACGGCACCGCGCGTCTCCACGCCGTGCGATTTCAGCGCCTCCTCGGCGGCCAATTGAATGTTACGATCAATGGCCAACTCAATATCCTGCCCGGACTTCGGCCACGCCCAGACGTCTTCGCTTGTCCGATAGCTGATGTTGTTCACTCGGATCGTCTTCGCCCCAGCCTCACCGCGCAACCTCCGATCGAACACCCCCTCGAGGCCATCGATACCTGCGTAGTCCGGCAGTCGGTAGCGATAGGAAAACGGCACCTCTTTGTCGTCCGCCGGTTTATCCTCGCGACGCAGATAACCCAGCGTATGAAACGCCATGTCGCCGTTGGGATACGTCCGCACCGGGTTGACCGACAAATCAATTCCCGGCACTCCGTGAATGAGTTCCACAAACTTGGCCACCTGATCTGGCGAAAGATCCTGCATCACTGCCAGCGGCATATAGAGTTTTTGATGGTAGTGCCGGTGAAACCGCTCCGGATCGAGCACGAGCGGCTGGCCAAGACGCATGCTGACCTGCATCGTCAAATTGCTCACCACCTGGTACCGCGCTTCGCGACCAAGTTTTCGTTGCGCCGTGCGACCAAGTTTTCGGCCGTTCTTCAATCGGAAATAATGCTCACGAAAAAGTGGACGCAACTCATCGATGTAGACGTGCACATCGAACCGCAACCGGTTGACTGCGAGCGGTTGCTTGTTGCGGTCAAGAATCCGGCCGCGCGTGGCTGGCAGGCGAATCGCCCTGACAGACTGGTTCACCTGTTGGCTTCGATAGTCTGCGGCTGTCGCCACCTGCAAATTCCACAGCTTGCCGACCAACAGCAGCATGCAGCACAGGATAAAGATCACCATCAACCTGATCGGGAGATCCTTGCTGCGGAGTTGATCAAAAACGAACATGCCTAATCCTTGCCGCGCACGATCTGGCGGTTTTCATTGGGCCAACGGTTGGGATCGTATACCGGATGGGAAAACCAGCCGACCAAGCGCTTGGCCAAGCCGTCAAACAACGGCACAGCTGCCCCACAAAACAGCGCGTTGATCAACGCCCACAGGCCCATCTCCCAGCCGAGCAGTGGCGTCGCGCCCGTCATCTTCAGTAAGCCGATCTGCATCAAAGGCACGATCAACCCGGCTGTGGTACCGAGATAAAACTGGGCCGAAAATTCACCACCGAGGATTTTCTTCCGAAAGCAGTAAACAACCCACCCCGCAGCAAACAGCGGCAGGATACTTACGCCAAGCGGATTTGCGGAGAGACTGTCCAGCCACAAGCCACTCAGAACTGCGGTGGTCGAGATGTGTCCCGCCCCCATTCTCAGCCCAACGCAGACCAGCAGCGCCGGCGTCAAATCCGGCTGGAATCCCAGCCAGAGCCTTGGCCAATCGAGGTGCGACTGAAAAAAAATGAGCAGATAAACCCCCAGCATCAGCACAAGCATCTTGTTGAGGCGTCCCGCCATGTCAGTACTCCGTCAACACCCGCACTTCCTCGAGTTGGTTTAAGTCTGCGTTCAGTTTGACACGTGCCTCGATGTAAAGACCGTCCCTGGACAGCCACGAGTCTTCCACCACGCCAACTGGAATCTCCTTCGGGAACGCACCTCCGAGGCCGCTGGTCACGACGGTCTGCCCCGGGCGCACTTCGGCGTCGTTTGGCAGGTAGGTCAATTCCACGACCCGATAGTCGGAACTAAACTGCCTCGGGGCGACGATGCCGCCTTGGTTGCGGGACTCTTTGATGAGCGCGGAGAATCGGCAGTTGGGGTCGCCTACGAGAACAGCCCATGAGGTCTTTGGGCCAACTTCAGAAATGCGGCCAACCAACTGTCCCTCCGTCGAGATGACCGGTTGATTAAATCGAACGCCCGCCTGGCTCCCCTGATTCAGCTTAATTCGCCGCCACCAATTGAACGAATCTCGGCCCACGACCTGTGCCAGTTCTGACTTCCACGGAATGCGCAGCCCCAAGTTTACCGCCGCGCGCAACCGCTGGTTTTCGGCACGGAGATGATCCAATTCCATCTTCATGTCGGCCGCGGCCAATTCGGCCTGCACCGCTTGGCCAAGCGCTTGGTTATAGGGATGAATTCCCGGCTCAGTGGAGGCCGCTTGGCCAAGCGAACTGACCGCGCTCTGGCCAGCCGTGCTGACACCGATTACAGGAAGAAACAGCCCCCCGATGGCCGACTTCAGCTTGGCCCGGGCGCTTTCCGGTAGTAGTAGGAGCAGGAACACGGTCAGGAGCACTGCCCCGACGGCTGTCTGCTGCGATCTATAAAAAAACTGTTTCATCCCG
>WTHH01000364.1 GCA_011523195.1 Verrucomicrobiales bacterium | reverse complement strand
TGATGCTCCCGCGCTTGACTGCCATAGCCCAAACAGCGTGTCGGAAGCCGCCGGAATTGCAATCTCAAGTTGAAAATACGGCTTGCCCCGGCAGGGGTCGAATCATACGCTGCCCGGCCCGTACAATGAAATTAAGAGGATTTTTCAACAAAAAAAGCGGATTTACTTTGATCGAGTTACTCGTAGTTGTCGCAATAATCGCCATTCTTGCAGGTATGCTCTTGCCAGCATTGGCTAAGGCTAAGGCTAAGGGAAAGCAAGCCGTATGTATAAACAATCTCAAACAGTGGGGATTGGTGTGGCAATTCTATTGTGACGAAAACGACGGCAAGTTCAGTCAGGGTATAGGTACCAGCAATATGAGTGGTGGCTGGTGGCGTGGCGAATGGGTAGCTGCATTGGAGAAATTCTGGAGGAAACAGGATATTTTACTCTGCCCCGAAGCGAAGCTTGCTCGAAGTGATAACGGGCCAAGCTACAAGTTGAAACCAGTGGATAAATATAAGCGTGATAGCTGGACAGCTATTGGTAGTTTTAATGCCTCCTTTAAGCATGGGGGTATTTCTCAACAACCCATACCTACGCGTTCAAGCTACGGAAACAATAACTGGGTCTACAATGCCCCTACAGCTATTCAGGGGCGCCCCAAAGACTGGCACTGGCGGACTATGGATCCGGGTGGTCACGACTTAAACCGAATTCCTATGTTTATGGACATGATGTGGCGTGGTGGTGGGCCTATGAAAAGTCGTATGGCACCGCCTCAGTACAATGGCGAGTGGAGCGGCTACAATCAGGAGATGAAACACTTTGCGATGGATCGGCACAACGGTGGGATTCAGGGTGTATTCTTTGATCACTCCGTGCAGCATGTTCCCATCAAGAAGTTGTGGAAGCTTCACTGGCACCGGAATTGGGCTAAGGATTACGGCGGATGGACACCTGCTTGGCCAAGGTGGATGTCCGGATTTGCCGAGCATCGGTAATTTTGAGTGCCAGACAATTTGAACCCGGACTAACGTCCGGGTTTTTTTTGCGCTTGGCCAAGCGCTTGCCTTGGCTCGCGCGGTGCGGTTCAATCCGCCGAGCAAAACCAAGTCACATGAATACAACCGACATTTCACGAAGAGGCCTGATCAAGGCGGCAGCCACCGGCGTGGCTGTGGCCACCACCGCAGCCACAGCCCGTGCCCAGTTACCCCGCAAGGCGGCTGCCAAGGGCTACAAGATCAAAAACAAGCGCATTCGGCAGTCGATCATGGGCTGGACGTTCAACCCCATGCCCACTGAGGAACTCATTGCCGCCTGCACCGACATCGGCCTGATCGGCATCGAGGGCATCGGGCGGCAGTTTTACCCGGCCGCACGCAAGGCGGGGCTGGAGATTTCGCTGGTCGGCAGCCATGGCTTCGCCAAGGGACCGAACGACCCGAAAAACCACAAGATGGTGGTCGAGAAACTGATCGACGGCATCAATGTGGCCAAGGACGTTGGAGCCAAGCGCGTGATCACCTTCGTCGGCATGGAGGATCCGAACATTGAGCGCGATGCGGCCAACGCCAACTGCGTGGAGGCTTGGAAGGAGGTCGTCGGGCACGCCGAAAAAAACGGGATCACTCTCTGCCTCGAGCACCTCAACTCGGTCGATGACAGTCACCCAATGAAGGGCCACCCCGGCTATCAGGGCGACAAACTCGACTTTTGCATCGAGGCCATCAAAAAGGTCGGCTCGCCCAACCTCAAGCTGTTGTTTGACGTGTACCATGTGCAGATCATGCACGGGGACATCATCCGCAACATTCGCAAGCTCAAGGAGTACATCGGCCATTACCACACAGCCGGCAATCCGGGCCGCGCCGAGCTGGACGACACGCAGGAAATCAACTACCCGGCCGTGATGCGCGCCATCCTCGAGACCGGCTTCGACGGCTTCGTCGCGCAGGAATTCATCCCGACCTGGGACGACAAGATCGCCGCCCTCCGCCACGCCGCCGAGATCTGCGACGTCTAGTCCAGGCGCATAGGTAGGGACGGCTGTAACAGCCGTCCCTACC
>WTHH01000208.1 GCA_011523195.1 Verrucomicrobiales bacterium | reverse complement strand
AATATGGGCAACAACGGCGGATTCGTTCACGACGCAAACGGCAAACTGATCGTCGACACCGCCGGCAACCACGTGCTCGACCGCCGCCAAATGGGCCGCTTCAAAGACGCACGAACGCCCTACTGGGGCGGAATGATTTTTCGCTGTAATCCGGACGGCAGCGAGTTCGAGGTGCTCGGGCACAACTTCCGCAACAATTACGAAGTGGCAGTCGACTCCTTCGGAAACGTTTGGCAGTCGGACAACGACGACGACGGCCACTACGGCGTCCGCATCAACTACATCCTCGAGGGTGGCAACTACGGCTACCGCGAGGAACTCACCGGCGCAGGCTGGCGCAAGCACCGCGTCAGCCAGGCGGCGGACGTCAGCTCACGGCACTGGCACCAGAACGACCCCGGCGTGGTGCCCAACTTTGTCCAGACCGGTGCCGGCTCCCCGACCGGCATCACCGTTTACGAGGGTGAACTGCTCCCCAAAGTTTTTCACAATCAAGTGATCCACTGCGACGCCGGGCCGGGCGTCGTTTGGGCGGCCAAGGCCAAGCCGGACGGCGGCGGTTTCTCCGGCGAGATGATCAACCTCGTGAAAGGCGAACGCGACAAGTGGTTTCGGCCGGTCGACGTGGCAGTGGCGCCGGACGGCGCGCTGTTCGTCAGCGATTGGTACGACCCGGTCGTCGGCTGGAATCGACAGGCCGACAGCGAACGGGGCCGCATCTATCGCATCGCCCCGGCAGGGCATCGCCAGCAAAACAAGCCGCTGAATTTGGAAAGAGGTGCCGGTGCCATAGCGGCGTTGAAAAGCCCGAATCTCGACGCACGCTACCTCGGTTGGCAGGCGCTGCACGACATGGGGATGGAGGCGATCCCTCATCTTGATCCCCTCTACGCCGTCGGAAAACCGCACGAACGTGCCCGCGCACTTTGGCTGCTCAGTCGCATCAAGGGCGCTGGCGAGCCATTCATCGACCGGGCGTTGGATGATCCAGATGCATCGATCCGAGTGGTCGCCCTGCGTGCTGCGCGACAGCTCAACCGCAGGAAAGAATACGACTTGGCCAAGAGGATCGAGCACGTGACCAACGACCCTTCTCCACGAGTATTGACCGAGGCAGCCACCGCGCTCCGGGATGTCAACACCGCCCACACACCCGAACTCTGGGCGCGCTTGGCCAAGCGGCACAACGGCGATCGCTGGTTTCTCGAGGCGCTTGGTCTGGCTGCCGGCAATCGCTGGACCGAATGCCTCGACAGTTGGCTGGAGCAAACACCCGACGCCCTCAACACCGCCGCCGGCAGACAGATCCTTTGGCGCTCGCGTGGCGAACAAACGATCCGCCTGCTCGGCAACGTGCTCGGGTATCAGGGTATCGATCCCGCTGAAAGCAAGCGCCTGATCCGAGCACTTGATTTCCAACCGGACGGCCCTGCCAAGGACACAGTACTGCTCAGGCACGCCGCCAGTTATCCCGGCAAGCTCGGCTCACGACACATCCTGCTCAAGGGCGAAATGTTCCTCCGCCTGGCCAAGTCCAAGACCGTCAAGCGCGATGAGCATGCAGCGCCGTTGAACCGATACCTGCGTCAGGCAAAAAACTCCGAGTACTTTGTAAAGGTGGTCGATGCGCTTGGGCTGAAGGAGCGCCATCCGCAGTTGGTCGACATGGCCATGACGCACCTTGGCTCGTCACTTGGCCAAGCGGCGCTCGATGCACTGTTCGACAACAACGCCACGGCGGCCATCGAGGTGAAACTCAAAAACGGATCGCCCGCACAACTCGCCACCCTCACGGAGGCGCTGGCCAACAGCAGAAAAAGCACAGCCGCTGACCTACTCATCAACATTTTTCTCGATCCGGCCAAGCCACTCGCGGTTCGTCAAACCGCCGTCCGAGGGGTCGCCGGCACATCGCCCGGCCGACTTGTCGATCTGGCAGTCGGCGGCAAATTCCCTGAAGCCCTCAAGCCGACCGCAGGGGCTGCGTTGACAAAAATCATGAACGTATCGGTTCGGAATCGCGCCCGGGAACACTTCCCCATCCCCGCGCTCAAGGG
>WTHH01000217.1 GCA_011523195.1 Verrucomicrobiales bacterium | reverse complement strand
ACCTGTTCCTCACCGAGGGCCGGCAAAAGAAGGCGATCAGCGGAATGTTCTCCACCATGGTCAGCCCCGAGGTGCTAAAGTACATCCAGGAGGAATCCGGTTCGCTTAAACTGGCCGGCGAACGCAAGGAGGCAACCATGTTTTTCTCGGACGTCGCCGGATTCACGACGATCTCTGAAAAACTCAATGCCGAGCAGTTGGCAGCCGTGCTAAACGAGTATCTCACGCCGATGAGCGACATCATCATCAACTACGGTGGCTACATCGACAAATACGAGGGCGACGCCATCATGGCGGACTTTGGCGTGCCGATCTGGGGCGATGCTGATCCGCACTCGCATGCGTGGAAATGCTGCTGGGCCGCAGTCGAGCAACAGCAAAAACTGGTTCCACTGAGTGTCGAATTGAAGGAAAAGTACGACGTGGAGATCGGTGTCCGCATGGGCATCAACACCGGCTTCGTTTCCGCCGGCAACATGGGGTCCACCCAGAAGATGCAGTACACCGTGATGGGCGATGCCGTGAATCAGGCGGCGCGCTTCGAGCCGGCCTGCAAGATTTTCGGTGTGTTGATCATGATCGGCGAGAGCACCTACGAAATGGCCAGTGACAAGATCGAGGCGCGCAAGCTTGGCCTCCTCGTGGCCAAGGGAAAAAAGCAGGCGGTTGGCGTGTACGAGTTACTCGCCAAGAAGGGCGAACTCGATGCCGAAAAGGCCAAGCTGGTTCAGCAGTTTGAGAGCGCCTGGGAGATTTATGCCAAGGGGCAATTTGCCGAGGCCAAGGCGGCGTTCGAGGCGTGTCTCAAGATCATGGACGATGAGCCAAGCCGCATCTACGCGGCCCAATGCGAGCAGTTCATCGAGAATCCACCGCCGGAAGGATGGGCAGGCGAGTGGATCCAGTTGACGAAGTAATTCGCACTCGCGCATTGAATGAATGAGGAACGGGCGGCAACATGCGGCCCGTTTTTTATGCAAATCAGGGAGTACAGGATTCACTCCATCGCCATGGCGGATCCGCCGCTACGCAGCAGTTATGGCCTGCACCAGCCATATGCCCTGCGCAACGTCATCGAACTCGAAAGCGAGGATGGCATCGTTGGTATCGCGGAGACGTATGGTGGAGAGCAACCGGCGGCGGCGCTGGAGGCGATACGCGAACAGGTCGTGGGGTCTTGCCCGTATCGCTTGACCGGTGATCTGTCCCTGATGGTGGAGGGCGGTTCAAGTGGTCTGGATCGATCGCAAACTTACAACGTCCCCGGAGAGAACCCGCTCGACGCCGATGCGAGGACGTATTCCGCGATCGAGACGGCCTGCCTTGACCTGATCGGCAAGTCGGTTGGCAAACCGGTTTGTGACCTCATCGGTGGGCGCGTCCGGGAGAAGGTACCGTTCTCGGCGTATCCATTTTACAAACACGCAGGCGGCGGAGGCGAAGGGGAGGATGTTCGTGAGGACGAATACGGGGAGGCCTTGTCTCCCGAAACACTCGTTGGCCAAGTGCATCAAATGCGGGAGCAGTACGGCTTCGGCTCCATCAAGTTCAAGGGCGGCGTTCTGGAGCCCGACGTTGAAGTGGAAACCATTCGCCAGCTTCGCCAAGCGCTTGGCCAAGCGGTGCCGCTTCGCATCGATCCGAATTGCGCTTGGTCGGTCGACACATCGGTGAAAGTCGGGCAGGACTTGGCGGAGGAACTTTCCAGGGGCGGCTACCTCGAGGATCCCTGCGTGGGACTGGACGGGATGGCAGAGGTCCGGCGCCGGCTTATGGCGGATGGCATCGACACGCCGCTGGCCAGCAACGTGGCTGTGACGTCGTTCGGCGACATCCCCGAGGCGGTTCGGCAGGACGCGGTGCAGGTCGTCCTGTGCGACCACCACTACTGGGGCGGCATGAGGCAGGTGCAGCAGTTGGCCCGGGTTTGCCGGACGTTCGGCATTGGCCTCTCGATGCACTCGAATAGTCACCTAGGCGTCTCGCTCATGGCAATGGCGCATGTTGCATCTGCTACCTCACACCTGACCTATGCCTGCGACACCCATTACCCATGGC
>WTHH01000001.1 GCA_011523195.1 Verrucomicrobiales bacterium | reverse complement strand
ACCAACAAACGCTCAGAGACGCACTGGGCACAGCCTTGCATCCGTGTGGGGAAATTCACCGGCACAGGTGCGGACGCCACGCCGGACAAGTACGCCTACATCAAAAAGAGCTTCATCTATCTCGACGGTAAACAAGCGATGATGCCGACTCAGGGCTGGGCGACCGAGGCACGCTACATCCCCGGGCAGGTCTGGGCCGGACCGGGCGTGCCAAGGGCGGACGTCAATCCGCGGCCACTACACCCTGCCGTGCCCAGCAACGGTTTGATCGGCTGCTACAGCGCGGACGGCTCGATGATTTTTGCCACCGCATTCGAGCCGTATCAGGAATTGTTTCAGGGCGTGATCCGCTGTCTGCACAGTGATTTTCGGCTGGGCGGTCTCAAGCCGGGCGAACGACTTGAGATTCGGGGCAAGATTTACATTGTCAAAAACGACGAGAAGGCGCTGCTCAAGCGGTACAACCGGGATTTTTCAACCCACAAGGAGTTGCACCGAAAGAAAAAATGACTCAGGGCGCCAGTTTTCAACCGGTGACAGCTTGACTCGGGAATGAACGCGGCCGAAAGTTGTTTTTGCCTATGCCGGAATTGTCATCCGACAGACAACCCCTTTCAGCCAAGGAAAAGCGCGAACTCGATATCGAAATCGACTTTCTATCGGGACTCGTCAAGCGCGACCCAGCCTACATCGAGGCGCTGCAACTGCTGGGCGACAACTACACCAAGCGCGGCTGCTTCAATGACGGATTAAAGATCGACGAGCACCTCTCAAAACTGCTCCCGGACGACTCGATGGTTTTTTACAATCTCGCCTGCAGCTATTCGCTCACCGATCGCATCGACGAGTCCATCACCGCGCTCAACAAGGCGGTGCACCTCGGCTACGAAGACTCCAAGTGGATGGACACCGACCCGGACCTGAACAAGGTACGAACCGATCCCCGCTACCAGTCGATCCGCCATCAGTTGAAGAAAAAACACACCGCCTGAAACCGGGCGATCCCCGATGAATGTCATCCATAACGGGAATTCGAAACATTACCGTACATTGTGGTTTGACAAGGCCGGAAACCGGGTGAAGCTGATCGAGCAACGCCTGCTTCCCCATCAGTTTAAAATCGTCTCCACCACCGACTACGTCGAAACGGCGCGTGCCATCACCGACATGGTCGTGCGCGGTGCCGGCGCGATCGGTGCCACCGCCGCCTACGGCCTCGCACAGGGCGCCCGGGCGTTTCGTGGTCGAGGGTTGAAGGGTTTCGAGAAACACTTGGCCAAGGTTTACCGAACACTGGCCGAGGCCCGGCCCACCGCCGTTGACCCGGTCAACGCCATGCGCTGGATGCTGGCAAACATGACCGGCGCGACCGTGGCCGAGCGGCAGGAGCGGGCCTTGGCCATGGCTGAACAATTTGCTGACGACGATGCCGCCCATTGCCAGGCGCTTGGCCAAGTGGGCGAGCTGTTGATTCACGACGGTGCGCGCGTGCTGACCCATTGCAACGCCGGCTGGCTGGCGTTCGTCGATCACGGTTCCGCCACAGCGCCGATGTACGCCGCTCAGGCCAAGGGCAAATCACTGCACGTGTTTTGCGATGAGACACGGCCTCGCTCACAGGGGGCCATCCTCACCGCGTGGGAGCTGGCGCAGCAGGGCATCCCGCACGACATCATCGCCGACAATGCCGCCGGGCACCTGATGCAGCGCGGCGAGATCGACCTCGTCATCGTCGGCAGTGACCGCACGCTTGGCCACACCGGCGAGGTCGCCAACAAGATCGGTACCTACACCAAGGCGGTCCTGGCCAAGCGCCACGCCATCCCGTTTTACGTCGCCATCCCGCTCTCGACGATCGACTGGGAACTCGAGTCCGGACTGGACATCCCGATCGAGGAACGCGACGAGGACGAAGTGCTTCGCGCTTGGGGCATCACCGAAGGGGGCCGGAGGCAGTCCGTGCGCGTGGCCAACCCCGGCAGCACAGCACGCAACCCGGCCTTCGACGTCACGCCACCAGATTTGAGCACGGGCATCATCCCGCCACTGGGCATCTTCAAG
>WTHH01000554.1 GCA_011523195.1 Verrucomicrobiales bacterium | reverse complement strand
AGCAAATTGTTGCTCTGGCGAATCATAGTGGGATACTTCTAAGATTCAATCCGAAACGGGAAGCGTTGACGGGCGGAGAGTTGCTTCGTAGCTTTTCGGGTGTCTTGGTCACGCAGGGCGCGTGAATGTCGCGCAAGCCCGGATTGGATTGATTATGGTTTCTTAGGCCAATCTTGCGAAACGAGGACGTGCCCCGTGGCATGCCTGATGCTTTTTGGAGAGTGAAATGTTAAACCTTCCTTCAACAACGATGACTCGGTTCCACTTTGCCAAGCGCTTGGTCTTGGTGATTGAGCTTGGCCTCCTGCTGGCGGGCGTGATGGAGAGTGGTCGGGCGCAGATCACCATTACGACCAAGGACATGTTCAGCAAGGAGGGACAATACTACAAAATGTACTCCAACTTTGTGAAACATAGCTCGTCGGAAGATGAAGCGGGCGAAGAGGTGGATGTTTCTGACTACATTGGGGAAGATGGGGAGGATCAAGTGTGGGATTTTCGCGAAGGACCGGACGACGAGGAGATTCGTTTTGATTACGTGAAGCCAAGCGAGATTGATACCGATGTTGAATTCGAAGGGGCAACGATCGTGGAGCGTGCGACATTCAAAAGCACGGACGCCCAGAAAAGTTTATTCCTCGACATGAAAAAGGGGGTGGGGCGATTTGTTTACGGCTTTCACGATCCGGTGGTCTACGAGGCGAAACCATCCGTGGTGTTTGGAAATCGCCTGCTCGATTTTCCGGCGGTCATCAAGTACGAGGACGAATGGGACTCGACGACATCGTTCGAGATTGAGGTGGAGTCGCTTGGGTTGGTTGTGCCAACCAAACTGGTCTACGAGTCGAGCATGAGGGTGGATGCCCACGGAATCGTGATGTTGCCGGAGCAGGGTTTTCATGACTGTCTGCGGATCAATGAACTGGTGAAGTACGATCAGTTTGTGAAAATCCCCGGCCTCGGGGATGACTGGATGAACGCAGGGGCAGCCTACGTCCGGAACTACTACTGGCTGGCGAAGGACATGGGCATCGTGGCACAGATTACGTCCACACAGGATACGGCGCCTATCCCGGATGATTTCACAGCGGCCACTGCCATGTGGCGGCAATTCGAGAATAATCATGGAAAGTCTAGCGATGTGGTAGAGCCGGTCGAGGGGCTTGAAGTCACCCTTGACCCCAAGGGGAACCGCGTTTTATTGAGCTGGAAAAAAGCTGAAAATGCGATTGCATATATGGTTCAATACACCGATAATTTGTCCGTAAACAATTGGAAGGACTTGAAGGAGACCTCCGGCAATTTTGCTTTGGACTCGATTTCTTCTAAAAAACAGCGGTTTTACCGCATTGTTTCGCTCGAGTGAGTTTATGACAACAACGGCAGCCCAACGCCCGACCAGATGGCCGAGGCAACGATCCGCAGGGTGGCGGACGAGGGGAAGCGCTGCGTTTACGCTTATCGAGTTGCTTGTCGTCATCTCGATTATTGCCATTCTTGCGGCGTTAATGCTGCCTTCGTTGATTCAGGCCAAGAGTGCCGCGCGGTCGATTGCATGCAAAAACCACCTTCGCCAATATGGCATCGCGCTTTCTTCGTATGTTGGAGATCGGCAGTACTATCCGGTCTACAACTTCGATCCCGCCGATGAAGATGAGCCTCACCGGTATTGGCACGAGCGATTGCTGCCGTACATCGGGACGGATTGGGTGGGTGATTTCACCTGTCCGGATTACAAGGGGGCAACCCTTCCCGGCAACGACGGTGCCGTGGCACTGGGCAGTTACGGTTACAATGCATTCGGAGTGAAACTTGGTTACAGCGACCTTGGTTTGGGTGGTACATACAGCCACACGATTATCAGTGGTGACCCTGACTCGGCTCCGCTGGATGGTGCGAGGATCGCGGAGAGTGACGTCCGGGCCACTTCCAACATGATCGCCATCGGGGATGCCACGCTCATTTGGCTGACCAAGCCGATGATCAAGTTGCTTTACGGGACGGACGGCGAAGAGGGTGCCAGTGGCATGGCGCACCTTGACATCAACTATCGAAACTACGTTCAGCGAAAGGGCTATCCGTTGAGTGACAAAATCATCTCAGCCACGGAGTCGCGCCACGGGGGTGACTACAACATCACGTTTGCCGATGGCCATGTCCAGTCCATTAACCGGAAGCCGCTTCACGAACGCACCTACCGTTCGCTGCGCCGCTGGAACAACGACAACCGTCCTCACACGGACCTCCTCGGGAAAGACCAGTCCTGGCGTTAGCGTCCGCTAATTCAATCTCATCCACGAAACCTTCAGGTAAGCCGGTTCATTCTCGCTGACCGGAAAATCCAGTGGCTGCATTGCCTGAAAATTTTGAACAATCTTTCTGCCGGCGTCACGAATCCCGCGGCGAACATCGGCCTTGAAATCGGATGGGGCCAGGCTGCCGGCATTGCAACAGGCAAGAAGCATTCCGTTTTTGCGAACCAACGCACTGGCGCTGCCGGCCAGGCGTCCATAGTCGCGCTTGGCTTGGAACAGCCCGGAAACTTTTGATCGAGAAAAAGTCGGGGGATCGAGAATGACAAGATCGTACTGTTCTCCCCGCTTGGCCAAGCGCTTCATCCAGTCAAACGTATCCCCGTAAATAAAGTCATGATCGTCGGGGTTCAGTTTGTTTAGGCGAAAATTCTCTCGTCCCCATTCCAGGTATTTTTGTGACAAATCGAGGCTGGTGGTAATCGCACCGGCCCGGGCGGCGCATACGGACAGCGAGCAGGTGTAGGCAAACGTGTTGAGGACTTTCGCTGCCCCGGTTCCCTTGTCGAAAACCGGAAATCCCAGCTCTATCAGGTTAGACAAAAGCCGATGCCGGTTGTCCCTCATGTCAAGAAAAAGCCCGGTGGAGTAGCCTTCGTTAAAACTCAATCGATAGCGTAAATGGTGTTCGGTTGCCTCAAAAAACTCCGGGGCCTCAATACCCATGATCAAGCGGGCTGATGCTTTGGGCTTGCTGGTTTTCTGAACCTGTCGATTGAGTCGCTTGTGATAAACCCCCTTTGCCTTGAACTGTTGACGAAGGGTTTGCACGGTCTGTTGCTGGGTATCGGTCAGGGGGTGTTCCGTCTGGACGAGCAGATAGTCGGCGAGGCGGTCCACGTACAGTCCGTTCCAGCCGTCTGCTGCGCCATGGATCAGGCGGCAGACGTTCGTTTTTTGGTTGCGCCAGGAACGCAGTTTTTGGAGCGCGCCCCGGGCGGATGGGGATGAATTACTCACGGCCTACCAGAAATGCCACTGTTTTTGGGTGACCACCCAGAGGCCAAGGAGCAGGTTGGTGATGGCATGGGCGGAGATGGCGTCGCCCAGTCGGTTTGTACGCAAAACCACTCCCTGATAAATCATACCACAAAGGATACCAGCCAGCCAATGCTGATGAGCGAGCCCGAAAATCAACGAGGTGCCAAGAAACGGGCGAATATCGAAAAGGCTGTGTGGTGTAAATAGCCAGTTTGGGGACAAAATGTAACGGTAAAGAAAAGAGCGGTAAAATACCTCCTCGAGCAGCGGTACGACCAGCGTCGATCCGACGATGCGTGTGCCGGCGAACAGCCAAAACATCACCAAGTCTTCGCCGAAATGCTTTTGCAAATCCCACGAGTCATCCGGTTCCAATAATTTCGGATAAGGAAAGTCCAGTCCTATCCATAGCAGAAACACCAGCAGACCACCTCCGACCGCCTCGATGCTCAGTGCCCAGCGCATCTCGCCGACTAACGGCCAGATGGTCCAAATCATCCATACCCCGACCAGAGTCTTCAACAGGTACACCCAAAACTGGGAGTCCGGACCGAAACTTCCTTGTGCCGAGGTGAGAACGAGGAACACGACAAACGGCAGTACGCGCGCGAGAAGTGGCGAAGCCTGCAGTTTGTTGTGCAGTGTACTCATTTCAACGAGTGCCTCGAAGTATGGCTCCTGTCGCCGACAGGAAACGGGCCATCTCCTTTTCTGTTCCGATCGTGATTCGCAGCCGGTCCCGGATCCCCGGCTTGTCAAACCAGCGGGTTAGGATCTTTCGTTCGCGCAGTTTTTCGAACCATTCAGCAGCGGTAATGCAGCTTGGTTTTGCAAAAATAAAATTGGTTTGCGAAGGTATTATATCAAAGCCAAGCGCGGCCAACTCTACGGTTGTCTTGCTGCGTAATTCTAAAATACGCGAAAACTGTTTTTGATAGTAGCCAAGGTCTGAAAGGGTGGTGAGTGCTGCCGCTTGGCCAAGTCCGTTGGTGTTGTAGCTGTCGCGAATCCGGTCCAGCGCGGCGATCAACGTGGGATGCCCGATGAAGTAGCCGACACGTTGGAAGCAAAGCGAGTAGGCTTTACTGAACGTGCGGGAGATGAGCACATGCGGATAGCGCTTGGCCAAGCGCAGGGCATTCTCGCAGGCAAAATCCACGTACGCCTCGTCGAGAATCAAAACTCCCTTTTGAGCCTCGCAGAGCTTGGCCAAGTCGCGGGTGCGGTAGCCGCGTCCACTCGGTGCGTTCGGAGTCGTGACGTAGGTAAGTGCCGCTTTGAAATTCCAATTGCTTGCCTTGAGAGCATCGTTGTCCGGAAGTGAAAAGTCTCGAGGGAGTTTGACCTCATTGATTCGAGCGCCGTGAATGTTGGCAAGGATCGGGTAAAGCGAGTAGCTGGGTGTGAAATATTGAATCGTCTGCCCGGCGACTTGCCTGTTGGAGTTGTCGTCAGATTGCTTCGGCTCGACAAAACAGCGCGTGGCCAATGCCAGCAATTCATCTGAGCCGTTGCCGACGATGATGTTGGCTGGTTTGCAATCGTGAAAGTCCGCAAGCGCTTCCCTGAGCGGTTGAGCGGTTGGATCGGGGTAAAGACGCAACCGATCGTCCGTCGCTTTTTGGATGGCGCGCAACACCCTGGGCGAGGGGGGAGCAGCGTGTTCGTTGGTGTTGAGCTTGATCATGCCGCGAACTTTCGGCTGTTCCCCAGGCACGTAGCCGTGGAGTTTGCGTATCAACGGGCGGACGAGAGACGCGGGGGATGGCAATTTGTGCTTGGCCGACATGGTCTATTTTTCCAGTCGAATCTCGGCGGAACGACCGTGGGCGTCGAGCCCTTCCAGTCCGGCGAAGGTACTGACCGTCTCGATGGAGCGAGCCAGCGCCTGCTTGGTGTATTCAACAACACTCGTGCGGCGTTGAAACATATCCACCGTCAAGCCGGGAAACGATGCCCCGGCACCACCGGTTGGCAACGTGTGGCTTGGCCCTGCCATGTAATCGCCCAGCACGGTCGGCGTCCATGTGCCGACGAATATCGCGCCGGCCGTGGTGATCTGTTTCACGGCAACATTCGGGGCCTTGAGCATCAGTTCGCAGTGCTCCGGCGCGAGCCGGTTTGCCAGCGCGATTCCGTCCGAAATGTTTTTCACCTGAATCAACCAGCCGTTTTTCTTGAGTGCTTTTTTGATAAGATCGGCGCGGGAGAGAGTGGGGAGTTGTCGCTCAATCTCTTTTTGTACGTCCTCGATCAGTTTGTTTGAAGTGGTGGCGAGCCAAACCCGTTCGTGGCCTGAGCCATGCTCGGCCTGGGCCAACAGGTCGGCCGCTGCAAACGCCGGGTTGGCGCTGGAGTCAGCCAGCACGAACAGCTCGCTTGGGCCGGGTAACAGGTCGATGGACACGCGACCGAACAGCAGTCGCTTGGCTGTCACGACGTAAGCATTGCCGGGGCCGAAGATTTTTTGCGCCGGTCGAATGGTCTTCGTACCGCAGGCCAGCGCGGCGATCGCCTGTGCGCCACCGACGCGGTAGACCTCAGTGGCTCCCGCTTGGCCAAGCGCGGCGAGTAGGTCGGGATTGACCTCTCCGTTTTTGTCGCACGGGGTGCAGGCGACGATCTCAGGGCAACCGGCCGCCTTGGCCAGAGTGACAGTCATCAACGTGGTGGAGGCGAGAGGGGCGGTACCCCCCGGGATGTAAACGCCGACCCGCTGAAACGGGTCAAATTTTTCTCCAACAGAGCCGCCCTGTGTATTCCGTGCCTTCCAGTTTTTACGCAGAGACTGCCTGGCGAACGAGGCGACGTTCGCCTTGGCCAGGCGTATGGCGCGCTTGGTCTTGGGCCGGGTGGCGTTCCAGGCCTCTGCCAATCGCTTGGCCGATATGGCAAGGTCAGTGGCGCGAAGCGAGGCGCCATCGAACTGTCTGGTGTAATTCAGTACCGCCTTGTCTCCGTCGCGTTCGACACCGCGAATGATGTCGAGAGTGCGCTGTTCGATCAACGGGTCGAACAGACTGGATGTAGCGGCGAGCCTGGCCAGCTTGGCCTCGTAACGGGCATCCGAATAACGGATCAAATTCATCGCGCGGCACGATACGGGAATGACGTTGGCAAAGTCAAAGCACTGGTTGTCAAGTCTGGATAAACGAATTGAGGTGCCAAAAAAAATATTTTTAGGTTTGACGAGGGCTGCCCACCTATGTCGCTATCGCGATTCTGTCTTATTGACACAAGCGAATGCCAAGAACAGCCAAGAAGAAAAAACCGGTAATCAAATCCGCCAAGGCGTCGAAGTACGACGCGCATCACAAGGTGATCGACAACACTTATGGCGACTTTGCAGACCTGCGCCATCAGTTGTCCGAGTCCAAGGAGGACGTGGCCGAACGTGCGGCCTTGTTAAAATTGTTTTCCGAGTGTGCGGATTCCCAGCGCTCGTGGTTGCTGCTGGAGGACTACTTCAGCAAGCTTACCCTCTCGCGCAAGGATTTCAGCGCAGATGACTGGTGGGGCGGCCTTACGCAATTGAGCGGCGACACGCGCCTGGAGGAACTGGCTCTGGTCTTCATGAAGTCCGGTCGTTCGGTGCCGAACGAGTTGATGCCCTACGCGAACTTCTCCCGCTTCGCCGAAGTGGAACAGGAGGAAAAGGATTTCCAATTGTTCAAGGGACTTGAGGAATGGATGTTTCCGCCGTCACTGGGACACCTCGATGCGCCGCGAGCCACGGTTAAGGTCTACGGGAGGGTTATTAAGGACAAAGAATTATCGGGGCTGAACCGGTTGGGGGTTGAGATTCATGTGATCCGGCCTCGCACCGGGGATCGCGTCAAGACTCTGGACGACATGGCCGACCTGACGATGCGTGCTGCCCATGAGCAGGAGTTGTTTCCCGCAGATGACTGGAATTTTGTCCGATGGTCATCCGCCATCCGAAACGACTACGACACCGAGGCGGAGTTGATCCCGCTCGAGGGATCTGATCTTTTGAAATGGCTAGTGCAGTGGGGTAAAACCAACCGCATCGAGTTGGAAAGCGAAGGCAAGCCAATCGAGTTCATGGGGCGCATCATCGAGATGGAGCCGGATCTCGAGAAGGACAAATCCAACCTGTACTTCACCCACACGGTCAAGTTGCCCGGCAAAAAATCGTGCCCGATGTCGGACGTGATTTTTTTCGCAGGGGAACCGACGCTGGCGTTGATCGGGACCGAGGTGTTCCTCCTTCGCAATGCGCCGTCGGCGGAGGTGCTAGGCAACTGGGCCAGCAAGCAAAAGGCCCCTGTCTCCAAGCTTACACACCGGTTGTTGACCAATCTACGAAAGATCAAAACCACCAACGGCGTCAATTGGGAGCAGCTTTGCGAAACCCACAAGGCCACCCCGCGGTTTGTTTTTGAGATGGCAGAGGAGACAGTGCGGTTGAAGCTGCTTGCCAAGAGCGAGAGTGACAATTCGATGTGGCAATGGAGCGGTCACGAGTGGATTCGGGAAAAATCCCAAAAGAGAAAATCGAAAAAACCGGAGGTGCTGGATGATGACCGACTGGAGGCTGCAGTTGAGTGGTTGAAGCGGCTCGACTGGTTCACGCCGGAGCCCGGTTTGTGGGTCGGCGATGCCAATCCGCTTTTCCTTGAAAGCCTGCACGCCGCCTGGCCGGACCGGCCCGAAGCCGATTACGTGGGCGATCAGGAATTCAAGCGCCTGTTCCTGCAACCCAAGCGCCTCAAGCCGAAATTGATCGTCCGCGGTAGCGGCATCGACTGGTTGTCCGTCTCCGCCGAGTGGGAGGA
>WTHH01000375.1 GCA_011523195.1 Verrucomicrobiales bacterium | reverse complement strand
TTCCAGTGTGGCGAGATCAAACGGCACGGGGACATCGGCCACCAGCCAGCGGATCATCTGGCGCCAAGCCTTGTCGAGATCCTCGCGCTCGGTCTCGCCCTTGAGTCCCCATCGCCAGAGATCACCTAGTAGCACCGAGGCCACGCGGCCACGCCCGAAAGTGTGGGTGACCAGCGCCGGTTCGGAGGCCTGATTATCGGTGGCCACAGTGGCCAGCACGTTGGCGCCCGGTTTCTTGCCGCGTACGCGGTTGAGCGAAACAAACTCGGTCATCTCCCCGAGCCGCGCGCGATCTGCGGCTTCATTATCGCGCAGGCGCACCCACGGCTGCAGCCAGCCATCGCGCGTGAGGGAATATTTCAGATTATTCAAAGGCGCGACATCGTCGGGTCGGTCGAGATAAACCGGCAAGAGACTGCCGATCGGCGTGCGGGCGTATTCGCCCTGGCGGAAGGATTCCTGTCCGCCCAACATCATCAAACCGCCGCCGCGTTCGCTGACAAAGCGGTGGAGCAGGGCGTGTTGGGCCGGCGTGAAAAAGGCGGACTCCAGATCATCGAGGATCACCGCGCTGTACTGGAACAATTCCTCGGCCTCCGTGGGGAAGCCAGTTTTCAACTCATCCGCATCTGCGGTGTTCAGCCGCACGAGCACGGGCTGATCGTAATCGCCGACATCCTGTCCGGACCCGCGCGCCAGCGGATTGGCGTTCTCACCCTTGCGCCCCTTGAACTCGAATTTCGCCTCCTTGCGCGCCACGCGGATCAGGCCCACGAGATCAACCTGTTCATCCTCGGCCACAGCGCGTTGGAGAAACTTATATTCCCAGTTGGGTCGACCCGCGAGATACAGCACGCGGTATGGACCGCCGCCGCGGTCGATCACCGCCACGCGTTGGTTATTGGCTTGGGTGGCTTCAGGTGCCACGCCTTCGGCCGACACGTTCAGGCGGTAAAACAAAATGCCTTTGACCGCCGGTCGCACTTTGAAGCGGAAGGTCAGCTCGGCGTTATCGCTATCCGCGCTGCGAGTGAGTTGCTTGACCGTGACCGCTTCCTTGCCGGTGGAATCGAGCAACTCCAATGAGGCCGTGATGTCCTCATCCTCGCAGCCGCGTGCAGTGACTTGAGCGATGATGGACACGGGCGCATCTTCAAAGGCGGTTTGCGTGGGCGTCACCGTGCCCAGCGCCACATCGCGCTGCGGAGCGGCCTTCCCGATCAGTACGGGATACACTGGAGGCAATCCCTCGAGCTGGGGCAGGGTGTCATCCAGATCGGTGGCCACGCCGTCGGTGAAAACCACGATGCCGGCTAGCGGTTGGCCACGATAGCGTCGGGCGACCGTGCGCAAGGATTCGCCCAAACGGGAGGAATGACCGGTAAAGGTGAGTCTCTCAAAGTCGGTGACATTGCGCAGGCGCGCATCGAAGGCGTAGCGTTTCAGGTCGAAATCATTGGCCAACTGGGCCTGCCAGTTGTTGGCCTGCAGGGCGAGTGTGTCCTGCAGGATTTCCGCGCGCGGTCTGGATTCGCCGGCACCGGTGAGGTTCATGCCTTCGCTGGTATCGGCCAGCAACGCGAGCCGGTTGGCGCCGGGCTTGGCGCGTTCCTGGCTGGCCATGGGATCGAGTAGGCAGAGCAGCAGCAGGAGTAGGCCGAGACATTTAAGCCCCATACAAGCACCGCGGATATGGCGGTCCATGGAGGCGCCGCGATAGGCCCACCAAACCGTGGCAAATCCCACCGCCAGCCAGAGAGCGGCGGGGAGCAACCAGGCTTTGCCTGCCAGATATACGGATTCCATTGGGGTGTCGGGGTGGTGGGCGCCGGTTATTTGCCTTCGCCCAATCGCTCGTAATATTTTTCCACCAAATCACTGAAGCGACTGGGCACGGGGTCGCGGTCGATCGGCACGAGAGCACGGTCGGACTCGGACTTGGCCAGTTCTTCGGCGAGGGTGCGGCGGACTTCATCGAGCGGTTTTAAAATCTTTTTATCCACCAAATCCCACTCGGGCTCCTTGCTGTTGCGACGGAACTCGGTGTTCAGCTTGCGGATGTCTTCGCGGATCTGGGCCACCTGCTCGCGGACTTCAGGGCGGTCAACGGCTTCCTCCACATCGCGCAGACGATCCGTCCATTCACGATGGTGCCCGCCGGTGATGGGGTTCTGGCCGCGTTCACTGCGGTTGAAGCCTTTTTCCAAAAACGAAGCCGGGCCGGTCTGCGGTTGCTGACCAGCCTGCTGGGCTTGGGAATTTGGTGGGGTCGGTTGGTTGGGCTGATTGGGTTGACCTTGCGGGTTTGGTTTTTGGTTGGGTTGGCCGGCCTGTTCGTTGGGGGAGTTTGGCTGATTCGCCTTCGGGTCGCCTTGGGCTTGGGCCGGTTTATTTTGGGTATTCGGTTGTTCGCCATTCGGATCGCCTTTCTGTTGGCCGGGTTTTCCCTGTTGCGGCTTGGAGGCGGCTTGTTCATTCGGCTTTTTGCCGGTGGCTTCGGTCTTTTCGTTTTTGAGCGCTTCGCTGAGTTCGCCCAGTTGTTGCTCGGCGAATTTGAGGGCTTCGGTTTCATTGCCGAGCACGCTTTCGGCGGCTTGTTCGACACCTTTCTTAAGCTCATCGAGTTTGCGTTGGCCCTGGTCGCTGAGGGTCTTGGAGGCTTGCCGGAAATCTCGTTGGCGCAGCTGGTCGATAAGCTTTTGCTTATCCGGATCTTTATCCATGATCTCGTCGAGCGTGCGCAGGAGTTGATTGTTGCGGAGGGCGTCTTCCTTCTGTTCAAGCAGCGTGGCGGCGGCCTTGAGGGATTTGTCGGCCTGATCCTGATGCGCCTCCCGGAATGTTTGGTACAGCTTTCGGTTAAGCAATGGCTCGGCGATCTCGGATTTCTCAACGACGTTTTTCATGTCCTCCAGAAGGTTCTCGAGTTTCTTTTGCTGATCGTTGAGTTCCTTGGTGATCTCATTCTGGTTGTCGGTGCCGGTGAGCGATTTGCGGGGTTCGTTTTTCTTTTCGGCCTGATCCAGCTTGTTGCTGAGTTCTTTTTGTTTCTCGGATAACTCGCGGGCGTCCCGGCGCATGGTCCGCATTTCTTCGGCGAATTGGTTGGAGGTTTTCTCTCGCAGATCATCGCGCATTTCCTGCAAGTCTTTTTGGGCGCGAGTGGAGTTGGAGATGGCCTGGGACAGCTGGCCCTTTTGCATTTGCTCGGCGGCCTCGTTCATTTGCTGACGGGTCTGCTCCAGCTGCTGACGTTGAGGCTGCATGTCGGAGCGGTTCTCAGGCTTCTCCATGCGTTGGTTTAACTCATCGAGATCGGCCAGATTCTGGCGTTGCTCCTCGCGGAGCCGTTTGAGTTGGCGCTCGATTTCCTCTTTAGCCTTGGCGGTTTCGGCGGCGCGCAGAGCGCTTTCGAGTTCCTTGAGTTTTTCATTGAGATCCTGCTGGCGCTGGGCGAGATCACGCAGTCGGCTGAGCACCTGCAATTGCTCGCGCTGCTTGGGCTCCTCCAGCTTGCGGGCCTGTCGCTCGGTTTCGTAGCGGTCTTCCTGTTTACGCAGATCCAGTTGATCCAATTGGCTCTGGGCGCGCTGATTGGATTGCTGTTGTTGTTGCTGGCTGGATTGTTGTTGCTGCTGTTGGCTGACCTGAAACTCATGGGCTTGCAGGCGGAGCAGGGACTGGTAGGCGGCCTGTTCCGCGGCGAGAGCGGGCAATAGAGAGGCGGCTTTCTGCGTGGCTTCGGTGAGTTGGTTGACGGCGCGTTCCATGTGAGCGACCACGGCCTTGATGTGTTCGGTGGCTTTTTCGTCGCTGCTTTTATCCAGGAGTACACGCGCCTTGGTCAGGGCTTGGGTTTGGCCCTCAACCAATACGGGCGCGTCCTTGGTCAAAGTGGCGGGTTGGCGACGAAGCTTCCAGGTGGCGTTGATGATTTGTTTCTGCAGCTTGATCAGTTCCTCGGTCTGTTGATTGGGGGATTGCTGTTGCTGTTGTTGCTGCTGTTGTTGTTGGCTGGGATCACCTTGACGAAAGATTTGCTCGAAGGGCCGGATCTCGGCAAAGAACATATCGCTGTAAGCGCGGCGCGGTTGGCCGTCGGTCCCGGCGTCTTCGGCCCAGAAGAACCAGTTGATGAGTTGATCCGGTTCCACTTCAAGGGTTTCCAGCGCTAGCAGGTGGCGGGCGAAGGCCTTGGTGTTGCCGGGAGCGGGTTGGCCGAGGGGGATTTCCTGCATTTCGCCGCCGTTGATGTTGTAGGTGAGACCGTAGCGACCGAGGCCGAAGTCGTCCTCTATTTCGGCGGCGTAATCGACTTCCTCCAGCGGCGACACCTGCTGATCGCCATGGGGGCTGCTGACGCGAATGACCGGCGGTTTGTTGGCGTATACCGAAACCTCAATTCGCGGCGCGATTTTGTTTTGGCGGCCGGCCGCATCCGTGAGCTCGAGTTTCCAGGATTGGGTTTGGGTTAGCGCCAACGGCGGTAACTCGGCCAATGGCTGACCGGCATGAACCTTGAGGTCGATGGGCTGGTCATCAGGACCGACGAGACGCGCACTTTGCACGGGTTTGTTTAGGTGAAACCGGTAGGAGAGTTGCGTGCCTTCCACGGCGCTAAGGCGGCGGGTGTCTTCCACGGTTCGGCTGGGCAACCGGGTGTAGGAGGGGTATTCCAGCGCGGCATCGGCGCGGTCGAGCGTGGGGAACTCGAACACGTTCACCTGATAGGTTTCGGATTGCTCGCCATCGTATTCCACGTGATAGGAAAACGCCTGATCCACGATGGGCAGGGTGGCACCGAAGATGGGGTCGTCGAGGTTCTTGGTAAGATCAATGCGTCTGGTGCCCTGTGGATCGCGGATCACCAGCGTGGCGTGGTCCGGCGCTTGATGGGTGAAGTGGGCAAGCACGGCCAGCGGGGTGCCGCGTTCCACCTCAGTATTGCCCGGCTCCACCTGATCCAGCTGTGCCTGCCTAGCGATTTCTTCCGTCACGGATTCCTTTTGGCCTGAGGCTTGGGCTAGGGTGGGGGTCTGAGGCAGTTGATGCAGCTTGCCGAGGCACATGCAGGTCATGAGAAACAGCAGGGTAAGCGCGGCCTGCAGGGCGAGGAGTTTGCTGCGGGGGATCACTTTGCAGAACTGCGATTGCTCATAGGCGGCTTTAGCGTCGTTGATGACGCGTTCCTGCAGAAAGTTGTATTCGCCAGAATCGGGATCGGGCTGTTGTTCGATGGCAGTGAGCAGGGTGGCGTGCAATTCGGGATGCTCTGCCTCAATGTCCCGGGCGAGTTGCTGATAGTCGAATCGTCCGCGTGAGATATTCATCCACAACACCACAAACGTACCAAGCAAGAGCGCTCCGCCCAGAGCCAGCGCGGTCCATGCGGGGAACACGTCGCCGGACTGCGCGCGGATGAGGATGACTCCGGACACGGTGGCCAGTGCGCACCACCAGTAGAGCATTTGGTTCCATGTGCGCCATTGTTGTTGGCGGCGAATAATGGGGTGGAGGATGCGTTTGAGTTCGTTCATGTTGCCTCTCCGGGGGATTCAGCGGCGGCGGCGGGTTTGCGCCAGAGCCAGCCGCCCAGCCATGTCTCCAATAACACCAGCATGATCGCTGCCACGATTAGCCAGCGCCATATTTTCTGACGTTTTTCGAGTTGTTCGTCGATCAAAGTTTGTTCCCGGTTCTGCTCGATTTCGGCCTTTTCAACTGATTCCGGGGCAAAGGGGAGGTTTAACCCATCCAAGCGCTCAGGCGCCAGAGGTTCGGTGCGGCTTTCACGAGCAGGCACATTCACAGCAAAGGTCACCGGCCGTGATCCTTGCAGCGTAAATAGGCCGGGTTGATCGGCGTGAAAACCACTCTGACCGGCGGGAATTTGCGCGTCCGATCCCGGGCCGGTAACGGTGCGGACCGTGTCTGTTTCGCCGGGGAGCGTGACTGGTTGACCGACAAAATACGCGGTCTTCAGCCGCCCGCCGGTTTGACCCAGCTCCAGCATCGAATAGAGCAGGGGCACAAACTTACTGGCCAGTGCGAGTTGGCTGTCGGCCGGATGCCAGCCGCTGGTGAGCACAAACAGATGGCCGCGACCGAGCGGCAAATCGAGCAGCGCCGGATCGCCGTCATCAAACCGCGCCAGCACGCGCGCGCCGGGCAATCGGGCTGGGTTCAGCGTGCGATGTTTCCAGAAATGGATTTTGGTAAAATCACTGAAGCGGGGTTCGTTGAATGGCGCCAGCAGGGGGTGCTCGAAATCCACCTGACTGAGCAGCGCGTATTTCTCCACGCTCGCCTCGCGCAACGGTATGGGCCCGGACTTCGCCAGCGCGGTCAACGTGCCCGCCATCGCGTCGCTCTTCAGCGCCAGCAGCACCGAGTGTCCGCTTTCGGCAAACTGCCGCACACGATCCATATGCTTCGCCTCGATCGGTTCGCCAATGATCAACAGGCGATCATCCGGATGCGCCAGTTTACCCTCCAGCGCCGATGGCAAATGCGTGAGCACCTCCACATGTTGCAGTCGCGTGGTGGAGAAAGCGCGCTCGAGATAAAAGCGCATGGCCTCCGTGTTTTCGGCCGATTCGCGGCCAAGATAATGGATGCGCACTGGCTCCGGCGTGAGAGGTGCGATATGCAGGGTGTTATCAAACGTCTCGGAATCGCCAAGCAGAGCGAGTTGCCAATTAGGTCCCGCAGGGCGGCGGGGCGCGGTGAGCGTGCGACTTTGGCCGGCGGGCACATACACGGGCACGGTGTTGGTGTGCGTGGTGTCGCCTTGGCGCCAGGCGAGTTGGAACTGTTCGCGAGCGGCATCGCCGGAGTTGGTCACGCGCACGCGTTGACTGGTGCGGTCGGTATCCTCGGTCGCGAGGCTGGGCGCCAGTTGGAGTCCGGCATTGCCGACGTCGGTGGGTGCCACCGTTTTCATCGTGAGTTGCAGCCCGGTCGGCCAGTCATGGCCCTGTAGGCCGTCCAGTTGCGCGCTTTCCTGCCGATCGGTGAGGACAATGATCTGTTGCGGGCCGGTGTGCGGGTTTTCCTCCAGCAATTCGGCAGCGGTGAGTATGGCGTTGCCCAGATGCGTGCTGCCCCAGCCGGGTTGCAGACCGTTCAGGGCTTCGCGGGCGGCGGGTAATCGGCTGGGCTCGGGCAGGTCGCGCCATTGGTCAAACCGCAGCAGCGGCTGGGTTTGGCCGTTGAAGGTCAGGATGGAAAAAGAGTCGGAAGGTTGCACCTCAGCCAATGCGGTGCGCGCTTCGTTTAGGGTTTTCTCCCAAATACCCGCGCGCTGCATGCTGGCGCTGGTGTCGATCAGCAACACGATCCGTTGGCCGATTGTGGCGTCGTGACCGCCAGTAACGGTGTTGCGCATGAACGGCCGCGAAAAGGCGAGCGCCATCACCGCCAGCAGGGCGCAGCGGACTAGCAGGAGCAGGATATCTTCCAGTCGGCTCTTGCGCGTGACCTTCGGCGGATCGGCTCGCAGAAACATGAGCGAGCTGAAGGTGAATCTTTCACGCGTGTTACGCCGGATGAGATGGAACAACACCGGACCGGCAATGGCTAGGCCACCGAGCAGAAAGAGTGGGGCGAGGAAACTCATGCGTTGGCGTGGCGTTGAATGGTTTTGCCGCGGCGTTGGCGTTGACGGAGATAATTGGCGAGCACCTGATCCAGCGGCTCGTCGGTGGTCACCTGCAGGTAGTCCGCCCCCAGCTTGGAGCAGACGGCCCGGGCGGCGTCGCCGTGTTCGGCAAAGCGTTGCAGGTAATTGCGCTTGGCGGCGGATGGATCGATGAACAGATCCTTCTCCGATTCCACATCGTGAAAGAGCAGGGCGTCTTCGAAATCGAAATCAATCTCGCGCGGATCGAGGACGCGTAACACCACGACGTCATGGCCGGTGGCAGTCAAGCGGCCGAGCTTGGCCTCCATTTCCTCCACAGGGGCGAGTAGATCGGAGATCATGACCATCAGGCCGCGTTTGTTGACCACCTCCACAATCCGCTGCAGCGGCTTAGCAATGCTGGTCGCCTGGCCGGTAGCGGGTCTTTCCCGAGGCAAGATTAATTGACGCAAATGCCCG
>WTHH01000575.1 GCA_011523195.1 Verrucomicrobiales bacterium | reverse complement strand
ATCCGACACAGCGCACGCTCGTTGTTCCCCGTAGATATAAATCCCACTTTCCCTCGCATCCGCGGTTTGAAATTTGCCGCCGCCCGTTCCTATTAACAGCAACCCACGTCCTGAGTCGCAACGGGAATACTCCGGGTTAGTCCCGAAAAAATTTTGGGCCAAAAACAAGTCCAACTCTCCGTCCCCGTTAAAATCCTCCACCACGACCCCAAATGAGGGGCTCCACTGAGCTTCTTCCGGGAGTGGAATAAATTGCATTTTACCGGTCGAACTATTTAGAAAAATGCCGCTACGAAATTCCTGTGCCTCAAGTACTTTCGCCCGCTCGAATTCTTCTCCAAGCGCATCCATCACCGTTACCTGCCCCATCTCTTCAAATGTGCTTACAAACTCCGTGATGGGAGGCAAGGCAGCTCTTACAATCCCCAACCTACGAGCCGGCTTCCACTTACCCTCGATTAGATTTGCCTCGATGGGGGTAGTCTGCCCACTCCCGAACAAATCCCCATAGTAGATTCTATTGGGATTGCTTGAGGATGGTTTTGTTCGCCAATTCAGCCCCCAGTTCGTTGCAATTAAATCAATTTTTCCATCCTTATTAAAATCCCCTGTGGCAACGCCATTCCACCATCCGGTCATTTTTTTCAAACCCAGACGAGTTGTGATCTCCGTAGGCGAAAAACCATTGCCCTCCCAAGTGAATACCCGTATGCCCCCCCAGTGCTGAGCCACAATCAACTCAGGCCTATGGCCCCCATAAAGATTGCTGAAAAGTGCTCCTTGAACCATCCCGAGACCTTTCCACCTATGCACAGTTCGCATCCCTTTATTGTCCCTGGTAACCAACACTGAATCTGGTGGATTGGGATAATGCCCCGGTACGATTCTGCCACCGATGAATATCTCCAGTGTCCCGTCGCCGTTAAGGTCAGCCTGACACATAGCTCCTGTACTGCCATCAAGTTCCAAGCGAAACGCGGAAGTTTTTTGTTTCTTGAAGTCATACAAGGCAGCTACCGGGAGTTGGGTCGAGCCTGATTCATAGTTGGACACCCCGACAAGAAGCGAGTTTTGACCGTCAATATTGTACACCGGCAGAGCCATCGTCTGATCCCAGTTTGTTCTCAAAAGGATTTTTGAACGGCTTGGCTCGAATGTACCGTTCTTTTGATTCAGGAAGACGGCCAAGCGACCGCCAGCCCCGTTGCCTATTAGCAAGTCGTCCCAACCATCAGAATTTAAGTCAATCCAACCAACTCCCGGGCCGGGTTGGCTGTACTTGATAGGAATCAATAGTTGACGACGAAAATCCTCAAATGGCCTATCCATGTGCTTGTGAGCGATAAGATCGGAAACATCAGAAAATAGCGGAATTGGACTTGGTTTTGAGGTGATCCTAGCCGGGTTGGTGGCGGGCTCAGAAATCGTGTAAGCATGATTGGGGTTGGCCCTTTCTATCGTTTGAGTTACGCCGCTTGGCCAAGCGATGGTAATGTCCAGCGGTTCATCAAGCACACCGAACATTCGAGCTGTCTGATCTGACGACAAGTATCGGCCGGCACAAATAATCTCCTGACGTTGTTCAACACCATTCTGAGTAATGACTATTCTGGCACCGATGCCGCTATGAAGCGCTCTCTTGGCCAAGCGGACGAGAACCCTCGGAGTATTCGCCTGGTTTTGATAAACACCTGCAGTCTCGAGCAGATTATTCATTACAACATCCATGTCCCCATCGTTATCGAGGTCGGCAAGGGCCATCCCCTGTGAAATACCGGGTTGATCAAAACCCCATGCTTCTGAAAAGTCGGTAAATGTTCCATCTCCATTATTTCTGAAAGCGACATTGGGTGTGCGTAAATCCGGAAAGCGCGACATTAGTTTCAGAATTTGAGATTGAGTAAGCCCCTTGGCATTTTTCTCCGCATCAATTTGTGCGGTCATGTCCGCATTTTGAAAATCCCTCAATTGCCCGTTGGTCACCAGAATATCCTCATTTCCATCCAGATCGACATCCAGAAAAATAGGCCCCCAAGACCACTCTGAAGCTTCCACGTTAGAGTAC
>WTHH01000231.1 GCA_011523195.1 Verrucomicrobiales bacterium | reverse complement strand
CCTTGCCTCTCGATCCGTAGGCCAATTCCTGCGGAACGGCGATCTCCCACTTGGCACCGGGCTTCATCATCGTCAGCGCCTCGGTCCAGCCGGGAATCACCCTGCCCACAGCGAAGGTGCTGGGTTTATTTCGCGTATAGGAACTGTCGAATTCCTTGCCGTCCAGCGTCCAGCCTCGGTAGTGCACCACTGCCCGGTCATTTCTGCCGGGTGAGTTTCCTTTGCCTGGCTTGATGACCCGATACTGGAGTCCGCTTGGAGTGGTTTTGACGCCGGGCTTCTTCCGATTGGCTGCGAGGAATTCAACGCCTTCCTTTTTCGTTTTGATGCCGGCCGCATCGCGCTTGGCCTTGGCCTTGGCTTGATAATCTTCCCAGGCCTGTTTTAAGACCTCGTTCGCATCTTCTTTGGTAAGCAGGGTGGTGTCATTTGCATAGGCGGCTTTGACACCAGCGAGAAACTGTTCGAAATCGATTTCCATCTCTTTCGAGCCAAAGTCGCTACCGATCTGCATGCCTACGGCATAGCTGAAACGCTCGGTAAGGGTGGTGGGAGACTTGACGTCGGCGGCGAAACAAGTCGTGCCGATGGCCAGAGTGAATAGTAGTAGTTTTTTCATGAAAGTGTTCAGTTGTGATTAGTTGCCCCCGAGGCTGCCTCGGAGGTCGAAGCGCGCCCCTTCCTTGGTGCTGCGAACATAAATCTGACCGTTACTGTATGCTGCGTGTGTCCAGCATTTGCCGTCGATGGCCTTGAATCGGCCGATTTCACTGTAGGCCTTGGGAGTGGCCTTGGAGATGACGACTTCGCCGGCGTCGCTGGTGGCGATGAGTTTGCCATCAACGAGGATAACACCGCCGGGGCCAAAGCCGGACTTGGACCACTTGATTTCGCCGGTGGCCAACACGACGCACTTAAGAGGACCGTCACCGTATTCCTTGAACTGGAACATACCATAAAGATGGCCGTCGATGCAGACCGGAGTGCTCCAGTGATTCATCAGTTTGTTCGGTTTGCGCCAAATTTGCTTCGTGGAATATTCGCCGCCATTTTTGCTGACACGATAAGCCGCAGCTCCAACACCGTATCCGGCGGAGCAATAAACGATATCACCTTCGACGATGGGTGAGGCGGCGGATGAAATCTTGAACGGGTGGGGGGCACGCCAAAGAACGTCACCGCTTTTAGTGTTGCAGGAGACTAATCCTTTTTGTGTGAAAAAGATGACCTGCCGCTCACCATGAATCTCGGCGATGATGGGCGTGGCGTGAGTCATTTGGTCGCTCTCTGTGCTCCAGACGGTATCCCCTGAAAGTTTGTTGATCGCGAGGAGTGATTGATCCTCTCCACCGCCACAGACAAAAACGAGATCTCCATCGATGATCGGCGCGGCGGCATTCTGCCAGCGAATTGATTTGGCCTTATGTTTCCTGACGAGATTCACGGCCCAGAGGTTGCCGCCGTTTTCGGCATCGAGACAGTGAAGTGTCAGACGGCCATCGAGGATATAAACACGATCCCCGTCACTGGATGGAGTTGTTCTTGGACCGTCACCGCCCTTGTTGTTTCGGGCACCGCTGTTTCCTCCTCCATCGTACTTCGCGATGTTCAAAACTTGGCTCCAGAGTTTTTTTCCCGTGTCCCCATCGAGGGCGAGGCAGACTTCGCGATCTACCCCGTCAACTTCCTCCATGACGATCGTTAAGGCCCGACCCTTAGCCACGGCGAAAGACGCAAACCCAAGGCGGGTTGGTTCTTTCCATACAGCCTTTACACCTCCGCTTGGCCAAGCGGGGGTGTTAAGTTTTTCCGAGGAAGATCCGTCGAAATTAGGGCCGCGATATTGCGTCCAGTCTCCCGCTTGAGTGGTCGTTGCGCAGATTGTCAGTGCGAATGCGATGAATCCGTTTTGGAGCATTTTTTTTTTCATGAAAGTAATTGAGTTAGTAGCGCTTGATGCGGACGGAAATGTAGAAACAGGGCCGACTTACGGCAAGACTTTTAGTCGAGGCCAAGCCGCTTCACTAACTCGATGGCGGCAACCTCGTAGGAGGCAGAACCAGCAC